>CAZCVU010000286.1:0-4137 GCA_964501745.1 uncultured Flavobacteriales bacterium
ACGGCAAGTCGTGCCACGGCAGACGATTGCGCCATGCGTCTACTCCAAATCTGCTCTCTTCACTCGTATTGAGGTCGGGGTCGGGCCGAAAATGCCGTCGCCCCGTCGCCCGATGGGCGCCCTTCGTGGCGCTAAGTTATAGGGGCTCGCAGCGCACCTCAAGTCCTTTAATCAGTATACTGATCTACCCCCGCGCATACAGGATTCACTCCACTATTGCGGCCGGGATAGAGACCCGGCGACCGGCCGCCCATCCATGGACCGCGGGCTGATGTGATCGGACAAGGGCTCACCGTGACCGGGTCCCGTCAGATCCAGGAGGTCCAGCTCCATGTCACATTGGCTGCCAATGCCGATCATCTCGTGCAGAAGATCGGTGTCAGAGCGCACTTCCAGCAATATGCGATGGCTCATCACGTCGTCGATCATCGCCGTTCTCCTCGGTTTGAGATTGTATTGAGATAACTCAGCAGTTCACCGGACACCGCGATGGCTGCGCGCTGTCGCCGACGGGCTTGCCCGAGTCAGACCGTGGCGGTCGCTACACCCAGCAGATTGTCGATTTCTCATTCACTACATGGGGCGACACGACAACAGCGGGCCCCAAACGGTCCCATATCGCTTCACCACGGCCGGCGCTACCGGCCGTCCAGTTGGAACTCCTGCATCATCGTTTCGAAATGCTTTGGTATCGCAAATTGTATAGTTGCTAATCCAATCTCTATTTGATAGAGTGAGCTTCTAGAAAAACGGTGGAAGTGTGCCGCCGAGAAATGCGGACTGCCTAAAATGAAGTCCGCCGGGGAAATGGGGAGGGCGCGTTATGAAGTACAGCGGTTTTGGACCTGTAGTCTGCCTGTCGATTTTGCTGGGCTTAAACGCGTGCGCGTTTCAGGAACAAATCTCTGATCACGCGGTTCAGTATAACAAGGCGGTCGAGGAGGCGCACAATGCACAAATGATCCTGAATATTCTAAGGGCGAGCGACCGCCGTCCGATGCATTTCACGGCGGTCACGAAAGTTCTGGGCCGCTTGACCTTGACCACGGCAGGAGGAATCGGGATTACGATCCCGTTCGGCGGCGATGCTGCCAGCACTTTCCCGCTGTCACCGGAGTTTTCGGTAACCCAGCAATCAAGCCCGAGCTTTGATGTCGGGGTTCTTGACAAACAGGATTTTATGCGCGGCATTCTCTTGCCGATTGAGACTTCTACATTTCAGTTTTATTGGAACAATCGTTGGCCACCGGAAGTTCTTATCTATACTCTCTTTGATCGGGTAGTGGGTGATTTCTGTAACGATGGCGAAGAAAAGGACTGTGTCAATTCTCCACCAGATCTCAACAGACGTGGCCGCAAGAAAGATAGTAAAGATCGTGCTTTTGATCGCTTTCAGGAGTGGGTCAAGAAAAACCGCTCTAAGATAACCATCCGTACAAAGATAAGCGGCACACCAATTGGTCCGTCCGTCGACTTCTCCCGCGCTGAAAACTTGAACGCGTTCATTAAAGTCATTGAATCAGAGAAAACGCTGACAATTTTCGAAGATCCACTTGTTTCTACGAGGCAGCGACTGTGCGAAGTCTCCAAGAGCCTGCATTTTGTTGTTGGTCCGTTCGACCAAGATAGCGCCGTCGAGATGTGTGTGGAGAAGGTGGAAGAAGCGGTAGAGGACAAGGAAAAAGCGTTGATGAAAGAGGCCAAGAAAGAAAAAGGGGAAAGCGTCGAGATGATTCCCGCAATCAAACAAGCCATTCCAGTACGACCAGACGAGCCGGAGAAACAGGGGCAGCCAGAACTGCGAGTCGCCGAAAAAAAAGGAAGCATCCATCTGCATTCGGTCCAGAGCGTGCTTTATTATCTTGGAGAGGCGTATCGGAATGAAATGCGTATTCGCTCTGGTCCCGATAAATCGTACCCGCTCTTCGCGCTGACAGAGGATCCCGACCTGGCAGCAAAGCCCGTCATCCGAGCTGAATACAACGGAAAGACTTATTACGTGCCGGCTGGCGACGAAGGCGGTCGCACACTCACGGTGCTGGCGCTGCTTAATCAGATTATGGGGTTGCACAAGAAAAGCGAGGAGTTGCCTGTGACGAGGGCGGTTGAGACGGTTGGGCAATGATGACGGCTTCAGATTTTAGAATTTGGCAGGACTTTCTATTGCCCTTTTCTGTTGCCGGATCTCGCGGCGACTCATTTTAGAATCGATTGGGCTGAGAGCTCAAACTACGCGAAATAGCGCGTTCAGTAGTACGCCGTTAAGAACCCCGAAGCCGTTGCGTATGCTTGATTTTTCGGTCTGAAACGGGATGTGGAATTGCAGGAAACGGCCCGACGCAGGGTGGTTTTCTTGCAATTTCGAGACGGTTTTAGATTCATTTTTCAGGCCATTCGTGATTCCCTCGAAGCATCGATTTCGGGGGATGACATGCGACCCAAGCAGCCGAAGAAAGCCGACCACGACGACCTCTTCCGGGCCCGTCTCGATCAGATCATCAACATGCGCCATGAACTCGTGGTCCTGGCCGAGAAGATCGACTGGGTCTGGCTGGACGAGCAATTGGCGGGGTATTTTTCCGATGAAGGCCGCCCGGCGGAGCCGGTTCGCTTCATGATCGGCATGTTCCTGCTGAAGCACACCTATGACCTCGCCGATGAGCAACTCTGGGAGCGCTGGGTGCATGACCCCTACTTCCAGTACTTCACCGGCGAGGACTTCTTCCAGCACGAACTGGTCCATGAGCGCTCCGGGATGAGCCATTGGCGCAAGCGGATCGGCGACAAGCTGGAGATCTTGTTGCAGGAGACCCTGCGGATCGCCCACGACACCGGCGCGCTTCGAAAGCGCGACCTGGCCCGGGTCACCATCGACACCACGGTACAGCCGAAGAACATCACTTTCCCCACCGACGCCAAGCTCCTGGAGACGGCGATCCAGCAGCTCGGCAAGCTGGCCAGACAGCATGATGTGCGGTTGCGCCAGTCCTATACACGGGTCGCCAAGCGGGCGGCGATGATGGCCGGGCGGTACGCGCATGCCAAGCAGTTCAAACGTATGAACAGGGAGATCAAGCGCCTGCGCACCCGCCTCGGCCGCCTCATTCGCGACATCGGACGTCAAATCGACGGCGACGAAGCTTTGCAGGAGGCCTTCGCCATTCCTTTGGCCAAGGCCAGCCAAATCCGCCGCCAGAAGCAGCGCCAGCGCGGCTGGAAACTCTATTCCTGGCATGCGCCGGAGGTCGAGTGCATCGGCAAGGGAAAAGCCAGGGCGCCCTACGAGTTCGGCGTCAAGGTCTCGCTCACCACCACCAACAAACGGGCCAAGGGCGGCCAGTTCATCCTCCATGCCAAGGCGCTCCCCGGCAATCCATATGACGGCCACACCTTGAAGGAGGTGTGGGAGGAGACCGAGGCGCTGACCGGCCGCGAGATCGAGCGGGTCTATGTCGACAAGGGCTACCGGGGCCACAACGGGCCGAAGCCGCTCCGGGTCTTCAAGTCGGGGCAAAAGCGCGGCGTTCACGGCCAGATCAAGCGGGAACTCCGGCGCCGCTCGGCCATCGAGGCGGTGATCGGTCACTGCAAGACCGACGGCCATCTCGACCGGAACTTCCTGAAAGGACGCCTCGGCGACCAGATCAACGCCGTCACGAGCGCCGTCGGCTACAACATCCGCCTCATCCTCAAATGGCTGAGGCATCTCTTGTACAAAATCATCGCTGCCTTGGCCGCCGCGACAATGCCGCACTCAGAACTCAGAAGCGCTTCTTAACAGCGGACTCAGTATTGTTCCTGAACACACCAGCTCCATCGGTTGACGCCGATACTCGTGCGGGTAAGGCACAAGCTCAAAAGACGCCCCTGTCTCGTTTGTCCCAAATAGTTCCGGTATCTGTGAAAACAGGGTCAAGCCACACGATAGGTTAACTCGCACTCCCGTAGCGTATGTCTCGTCTGGGGTCGGTGAAATCGTCACGTCGACAGATCAGAGATTATGTTGCAGTTCGTCGAAACGAAGCGGGGCAAATGGCGTTAGGCAGAGCATCGGTGGAGCTCAGATCCGGAAGCTCTCGCCGCAGCCGCAGCGGTCGGTCTCGTTGGGGTTGTTGAAGACGAAGCCGGACTCGAACT
>CAZCVU010000287.1:0-332 GCA_964501745.1 uncultured Flavobacteriales bacterium
TAGGCGAACGTATCCGCACGTCATGTTCTTGGTCCGCCAATAGCCAGAAGCGGACCTTGGAATTGAGCTCGCGGGCTGTCTGCAATTGACCCTTTGCGGTTTCAGCCCGGATCGCCTTGGATCGGGCGTCCGTTTGATCCGCTTCAGTGTGGAGCTATTTCCACACCTGCTGTGCCAGCCTGAGCCAGTTTTCGCCGAGGATGCCGCGAATATCGACCTCCGCGTAGCCACGCCCGACCAAGCCCTCGGTGATCTCGGGCAGTTGTTCCGGTTGGGCGAAGTTCGTGTCGCCCCAGTCTGCGCCCATGAAGGTCGCCAAGGCCATGGGATCG
>CAZCVU010000287.1:342-4130 GCA_964501745.1 uncultured Flavobacteriales bacterium
GGATACGTGGTCAAGACCGATGCCGACATGTTGCGGACCGACTAGTTCCGCCAAGAAGTCGATATGGCGCAACATCATCTCCGTCTCCGCGTTGTTGTCAGCGAGGAACGTGCCGCAGCCGACAACGCCGATGACGCCGCCCGACTTGGCGCAGGCCTTGATCTGGTCGTCGCGGATGTTGCGGTGGGTATCCCATAGAGCGAGCGGGTTGGCATGCGTGAATACCACCGGAGCCGGAGAAAACTCGAACACATCCATGCTGGTGCGGTACCCGGTATGACTTACGTCGACAATCATCCCGACTCGATTCATCTCCTCCACGAGCCGCTCCCCGAACCGGCTCAGCCCGCCATCGCTAGGCTCGGCACAGCCATCGCCAACCGCATTCTTCCAGTTGTACGCCATCAACATGTGGCGCACGCCGAGCTTGTAGTAAACCGCGACCATATTGACGTCGCTGCTGACCGGGTTCGTCCCCTGGAAGTGGAAGCCGATGGCCAGCTTTCCCTCTTTCTTGGCGCGCCGAATGTCATCGACCGTCTCGACCAGGACATACTTGTCCGCGTTGGCCAGGAAATAGGCACGCTCCTTGGCGATGATCTGCATCGTGTCATTCACGCCGTGTGAATCGACGGCCAGGGTCAAGGAAACAAACGTGTAGCCGCTGGCGGCCATTTTCCGAAGCGGTTCGACTCTTTGTTCCTGTGGCAAATAGTCCAGCCATGGAAAAGTCATATCCAATACCAGCGCATCCCGATGCAGCGCCGCCGCTTGTTCCGATATGTTCCATTCGCTCATGAGATCCTCCCCGGCTACTTCGCGAAACCGCAACTGTAGCACCACCGGATAATTCGGGCACCTTCTACCCCCTCCCGGTCTCTAAAATGCACTCTACGCATGTATGGCTGTTGAAGTCCGAGGTGAATCCATATGCGGGCTCTGGAGAAGCGTGTGAACCATCCCCGCTTCTAGCCAAGAGCAGACTTTGTCAAATCATCTTATGGCGCTGCAGCTTGGCGCCAAAATACCTGCGGGCAGGAGCGTCCACGGCATCATGGACTGAAATCGCGCGACGCGCCGGGTCACTGGATCGAATTCACAATACCCCGTCCTGCGCGCCGTCCGGCGGCGACTGCACTAACAACGAAGTCGGGCCCGTGGCTGTTGTCTCCGCCGACGAAGACTTTGGGGTGGGCTGTTCGTCCGTTTTCATCTGCAGAAATGAAGCCGCGCTCGTCGGTGGCAATGCCGAGTTGCGTGAGCCACTCATTGGTCTCGGCTTCCTGGCCAAAAGCAACGATCACGGCATCGCAGCCGTGGATCTCTCCAAGCCCACCGTCCTCGCTCCAGAAGCGAACACCCTGTAGTTTATCCTTGCCAACAAATTCCCGCGGCTGTTTGTCGAAAACGAAATCCACGCCTTCCTCCCGGGCGGCGGAAACCTCTTTCGGCAAAGCACGCATATTCTGCGGTCCACGGCGGTAGGCGATGGTGACGCTGGCGGCGCCCTGACGCACAGCACTCCGTGCGCAGTCTATCGCCGTGTCGCCGCCGCCGAGAACCAGGACGCGCTTACCCGATAAATCGGGGGCCGCCTCGGAAGGTTCGAGCCGGCTGGTGTTAAGGGTGGAAAGATAGGCGAGTCCGTTGATGACGCCGTCAAGCCCTTGTCCCGAAAGCTCCACGAAGCGCGGATTCTGTGCCCCGGTACCCAGAAATACGGCATCGTTCCTGCCGACAAATTGTAGCATTGCGTCTTCATCGACATTGATGCCGAGCTTGAAGTGAATTCCCGTTTCTTCAAGCATCTTCCTGCGCCGCAGGATGACGGCCTTGTCCAACTTGAAAGAGGGAACGCCGTATGTCAGCAGGCCGCCAATCTCATCACGTTTGTCGAACACCGTTACATCGAAACCCTCCTTATTGAGTTCATCCGCGCAAGCCAGTCCCGCCGGACCGGCTCCGATGACGGTGACTGTCTTGCCATTGGTGGCTGCCTTTTGGGCATCTGGTTTCCAGCCTCTCCGAAATGCCTCCTCGGTGATGAAGCGCTCCAGCGCACCGATTGTCACCGGGCCGTCCTTGGCATTCAGCGTACAGCCACCTTCACATAGGCTGTGCGTGGGACATACCGTGCCGCAGATTTCCGGCAAGTTGCTGGTCGCGTGGCTGATAGCCGCCGCACCCTCGACGTCGCCCTGACCCAAAGCCTCCAGCCATTCCGGTATGCGGTTATTAAGCGGACAGGCGTTCTGGCAGCCAGGCACGCCGCAATCGAGGCAACGCTGGGCCTGGGCCATGGCGTCGTTCAGGCTCAACGGCAGGCTGTCTTCTTGCCAGTCGTTGCGCCGATCCGCAGCTGCGCGTTTCGGCGGTTCAAGACGCGGAGCAATTTCCGGTGGACCAGAACGTTTCAGTAGATGTGAGCCGTCCATCCTGAGCCTGGGCAGAAACTGGTTGCGCACATCGCGGAATTCCAGCGCATCGGTCGGGCATGACACGACGCATCGTCCGCATCCCATGCAATCTTCCAAGCCGGTTACGCGCCCGTGTTCCTTGCCCTGTCGCCACACCGGAATGCCCATGTCGCAGACCTTCTCGCAACGTTGACAATCGACGCAGGCGTCCTTGTCCATGCGTATGCCGTAATATCCAATGTGGTTGAGTAAGCCGAAGGTGGCTCCGTATGGGCACAGAAAGCGGCAGTAGAAACGGTTGCCGGTCAGCGGCGCGATGAAGAAGGACCCGAAGTAAGTGAGGCCCACCAAGGCCAAGAATCCGCCGTAGACCGGCGACACGTAAGCCGTTCCCGAAAACATGATCAACACAAAGATTGTCATGTAGGGCGCGAAGAAGAGCCACTTGGTGTAGCGCCAGTTCCAAGCCGTGTCGCTGCGCAGGGTCTTTTCCCGAAAGGCAAACCCGACGGTTTCGCGGATACCGACACAGGGACAACCCCAGCCACACACCACGCGGCGACCGAATAAGAGCACTAACAGCAGGATACCGAAGAATGTCAGCGTCCCTGGAGCGTGGATTTGCGGAAAGATCGGTTGCCCGGGCAGCGCGCCGATGTAGGGTTCGGGCAGACGCAGGAAATCCGGGATGTACCACCAGAACACGGCGACCGCAAATACCAAAAAGCCGAGGCGTTTGCGGGTGTAGGGGTTTTGTTCGGCCAGGATGCGCCACACGCCAAACGCCAGGATGACGACATATTCCGTCCAGTGGCTCAGCCATAACGGTGCCTCGCCATCAGCGCCTTCGAACCAATGCAGAAAGCGCTCATTGACGAAGGCAAAGACGACATAGCTGAAGGCCAGCATGGACAGCGCCCGCACGCCGAACGAATAGCGGCTGGGCATGGTATCCTGTCGTGATCCGGATACCTCGCGGCAGGCTCTGGCGATAGTTTTGTCGTCGATAGCGATCGACATCTCTGCAAATCCTAAATGTGCAAATCAGACAATGTCAGCCTGCAATATCGGGCGGTAACGGCGATGGTTGTTATCAGGATGGTTGGAAGTCGAATGCCAATGAGTGTGGTCCCATTCATGACGCCTTTTCCTTCAGGGTCCGGGGCTGTGAATACAAAGGCTGGAATTGAGGAATCTAAGGCTTGCTTCAGATTCCCGGTCCACGCCAATGCTCACCGCAACCCAAGAGAAGGCGGCGAAAAGAACCAGCATCAAGACGTATCTGATAGCCTTAATCACCATGTCCCCCTGCACTCGTCCGGTTGATGGCATATTCCCCGGCACCACCTAGGAACGGCTGCAGCAGCATCC
>CAZCVU010000288.1:0-4124 GCA_964501745.1 uncultured Flavobacteriales bacterium
GCGCTCGGGCTCGGCCGCCGGCAGGTCGATCTTGTTGAGCACCGGCACGATCTCATGATCGGCGTCGATGGCGAGGTAGACGTTGGCGAGGGTTTGCGCCTCGACTCCCTGGCTCGCGTCGATCACCAGCAGCGAACCCTCGCAGGCCGCCAGCGATCGGCTCACTTCGTAGGTGAAGTCCACATGGCCAGGCGTATCGATCAGGTTAAGCGTGTAGGTCTTGCCGTCGTTGGCGGTGTAGGTCAGCCGCACGGTCTGCGCCTTGATGGTAATACCGCGCTCGCGTTCGAGCTCCATCGAATCGAGCACCTGCGCCTTCATCTCGCGGCTTTCGAGACCGCCGCAACGCTCGATCAGCCGGTCGGCCAGGGTCGATTTGCCGTGATCGATATGGGCGATAATCGCGAAGTTTCGGATCAGGGCAGGGTCGGTCATGTCCGGTCTGGTAATGCGATGGCAGCTGGCCTCAGGCAGATCGGGCGCTTCAGCGCCGGACCCGCAATGGGGCCGCAGGAAGATAAGGCGGCCTGCAGGACCGCGCAATGGCGTGGATCAGTCCGCAGCCGCGCTGCCGCTGTCAGGCGTGGCCCCGAGTACGACGCGCGCACGCTGGCTCTCCCGGTAGGCGATATACAGTGCTGCACTGAAGATCATGATGCCGCCGATCCAGGTATATATGGTCGGCACCTCGGCAAAGATTACAAAACCAATCAGCGAGGCCCAGACAAGCTTGCTGAAGTCCATCGGCATGACGACGTTGGTTTCGCCGATCTTGATGGCCTGGATGAAGGCCAAGATAGCGGCAGTGCCGACAATACCAGCGAGCACAAGAAAACCGAGCTGCGACCAACTTGGCCATTGCCAAAAGAACATCGCGGCGCCAAGGGCCATTGGCGTCGGTAGGAGCCGCGTATAGGCCGTAATCGTCAGGCTCGACTCCGTCCCGGCCAACAGCTTTGCGAGCATGGCCATGATCGAAAAGAAACAGGCCGCGAGCAGGACGAGGAGCGACCCCGGTTCGACGATCTCGAGCCCGGGACGCAGGATGACGAAGGTGCCCGCAAAACCTATGAGGATCGCAACCCATCGCCGCAGCCGCACGACCTCATGGAAGAACACGATCGCCAGAATTGTCGTGATAATCGGCGCTGTGAAGCCGAGCGCAGCGACCAGTGCCAATGGCGTCGTTGCGAGCGCTGTATACATCAGCACCATGGCCACCAGGAAGCAAACCGCGCGCAATACGTGGATTCCGAAATGACGGGTGTACAGCACGGTAGGCCCGTGATGCAGGAACAAAGGCGTTAGCGCCAGCACACCAAACGCATTGATGAAGAAGGCGATCTCAACCGGGCTGAGGCCGGTTGACGTCAGATGGCGCACGAAGGCGTTGTTGGTCGCGAAGCCGGTTGACGCGAGCACCATCCAGCCCATACCTCGCAAGTTGCCGGTCAAGCGGGATGCCGAGTAGTCGGATGCGGGCGGGGCTGAGGTCACACTATCGGCCGGATGAGGAAGGGTCGTTCGCAGTTACGCACGGGTCGGACCGGCCCGCCAGCACAAACTCGCAAGCCATAGAGAATTCAGGAAAGCTGAATTCAATGCGCAAGCCCGGCCCTGATCACCTCAACAATGCGTCAGTCCTCGTCGGTGACGAATTCAATGACGTTACGATCGGGGTCGCGGATGAAGATCGCCACGGTCTTGTCACCATGCAGCCGGTTGCCCGAGGTCTGAATTCCAGTCTCCTCCAGCGCTGCGGCGGCGCCTTCGATGGACGGAACCTGCAGCGCGACATGCGTGTAGCCCGGATACTTTACGTCAACGTCCATCAGAATGTTCTTGCCGTCATTCTCGTCGCTGGCGTTGACGATGAAGTTGATTTCGATGTCGTTCTTGTTGCGGACGACGATGACCGTGTCGTCCGGATCGTCGCGGACCGGTTCGAATCCGAGCTTGCGGTAAAACGCCTTCGAGCGATCGCGATCCTTAACCCGTATGCCAATATGGCCGAGCTGTTTGATGTCAATCATCCATCCCATTCCTTTGTTGCGATATTGGTTGAGGTGAACACTACCACGTGCGCGTCTTGGCCTTTCCGATTTCCCGAGCGCCTATGCCGGTGTCGCGACAGGCGACCGCCGGCGCCCGGTCAGCACCCAGGCCGCAATATTCCCGCCGACCAGCAGCGGAACAAAGGCGGCAAACACCCAAAAACCCACGGATTCAGCCTTCTCGACACTGGCACCGGCCGAGAACCCGGCGCCATTTGCAACCAGACCACAGAGCGCCGATCCGACCGCATAGCCGAACCTCTGCAACGGGGCGATGGTCGATGACGCGCTGGTGCGTTCTTTCTCCGGAACGCTGAGCACGATACGTCTGATAAGGAATGTCCAAAACATGCCAAATCCGGCGCCCTGGAGCAGCGCGCAGGGGACCAGGGCCAGCATCGGACCCTGGGGCATGATGACGGCAAATCCGCAGGTCCCGAACAGGACGAGGAACGCTCCCAGCCGGATGATCACCTTTTCACGCTTGGCCTCAGCGCCGGAGAAGGTCAGCGCCGCCACGGTCCAGCCAACGGATTCAAGAGCCAGCATATAACCCGACGTCAAAGGCGCGGCGTCATACAGGATATGCATCAGCAGCGGGCCATAGGTAACGAACGAAATCGCCGCTATCGGCAGGAAGAAGATGATGGCGAGGCCGAGACCTGCGTTACTCCTAAAGTTGAGCGTTTGGCTCGGAAAGATGCGATTGGACGAACGCGCATCCCAACGCAGAGTGACGATAAGTAGTAACAGACCGCCGAGACAGAGAGCCGTGGATCCGATGACCGACGGCTCGACGCCCGACTGGGCGATACTCAGAACAGCAAGGCAGAGGAAACCGAGACGGGCAAAGGGAATGGAACCCGAACTGGTTTCACTGGCGCGTTCTGGAACCTTGAGCAGCCACTGCGAGGCAAGCAGAACCATAACGCCTTGAAGGGCGAACGCCCAAAACGCTCCGCGCCAGAATCCGACCGATGCGAAGTAACCGCCAATCAGCGGACCACACAGCGCCGAAGCGCCCCATATAGTGGAGACAATTGCCATCAGCCGCGGCCACAAGCGGCTAGGGAAAAGTGTCGAGATCGCAACAAACGCTAACGCGATCATGGCCCCGCCGCCGATGCCCTGGAGCAGACGGCCGACAATCACCGTAGCGATATCTGGGGCGAGGGCGCTCATCACGCAACCGGCAGCGTAAACGGCAGCGGCAAGCGATTCGGTATTCGGGACACCTAGGCGCAAGACAATGAAACCTGTCATCGCGCCGGCGGTAATCGAGCCGAGTTCGTAAAGCGTGATTGTCCAGTTGACGTATGGCAGCCCGCCAATCTCTTCGATGGCAGCTGGCATCACGGTCGCAACAAGCATCGCGTCGGCCGCGTGCAACCAGACGCCGCAGCACAACACTGCGACGCGCAGAAGATGCCCGTCGGCAATTACCTCCCGCCAACTCACACCGCCGGAGACCTCAGGTGTCATGCGCTCCCATTTCGATCGCTTGTTGGGTTTCTACGGCGCCGAGCCAGAGACTTCGGTAGTGGCCTGAAGACAAGCCGAGTCCCACAGCCAATCTGCTAGGCGGTCAGCAGTTCCAAGCTGTGGCCGTTGGGGTCATGGAAGTAGACGCCGCGTCCACCGTTGCGATGATTTATCTTCATGTCGTCCTGCGAACGCGGACCGCTGCCGTAGGCAATCCCTTCGGCCTTGACGCGCCCGAAAATCGCTTCGAATTCCTCCTCGCCGACCTTGAAGGCGTAATGGTGGCTCTCGAACGTCTCGTAATTGTCGAACAGGAAGACCAACGTCTCGTCAAGATGCACGCAATCAAAATGCGAGTAGGCCCCTTCGTACTTCAGGCCGAAGATCTTCGCGAAGAACTTGGCCGACGCGGTTTTGTCATATGCCGGTACGATGGTGTGGTTGAGCTCGATATTCATTCCTCACCTCCCCTGGGCGTCTGCCCTTAGATATAGGGCGCCGTAGCCGCCGGTCGATCGCGGTTCACTTCTGACCCCGCTGCCTCAGCCGTAGAGCTTGTCAACAACCTCAGCTAGTCGCGCCCCGATG
>CAZCVU010000289.1:0-405 GCA_964501745.1 uncultured Flavobacteriales bacterium
GACCCGGGATTTCAGAATTCTCACCCGCAGCCGGACACTCGCGGCGCCGACTCAGCTTGCGGAGACGCTGTACCGTACGGCCCAGCCGCTGCTTGAGAAGGAGGCAGACGGAACGCGCTTTCGGCTGATCGGCATTGGCGCCGGCGAGTTGACGGATGCAGATGAAGCGGATCCTGCGGACCTGCTGGATCCGCAAGCAAGTCAGAGGGCGGCGGTGGAGCACGCCATCGACGAGGTGCGCGCAAAACTCGGTAGCAAAGCTATCTTGAAGGGCCGCAGTCTTTAGCGCCGGTCGCGAAGCCTATCAATCTTCCCTGTTGCAGTGCGTCAGCACCCCGGGTCCGGTAGCGCCTTCAAGCGAGCCAAAACGCCATCAACCTTGAACTCGCCGTAATCGAGAACGAC
>CAZCVU010000289.1:415-4124 GCA_964501745.1 uncultured Flavobacteriales bacterium
CACTTCCATCTGCAATTCGAAAGGCGCCGGCGCATCGCTTTCTTCAGGATCAAAGAATGCAACTGTCATAGGCCATATCGATTCGAGCAGCAACGGTGACCGGGCGGCCGCCCCGGAGAGCTCTGGCGACAGATTGGCAGGACGCGGCTCCAACAAAACCGCCGAGACAGGGACTGCGCCTTCGAATTCGCTGCCGTCGAACAGCATCCGCTGGTCAAACCGCTCTCCGCGCTGCGCCGTGTCAATCAGAATGAGCGTATGCTGAGTGGGGAACACGGTTCCCGGAGGCAGCACAAAGGTGTCACGCTCCGGTTCCTCAAACTCGGCAATGCCCGCGCCGCCGATTTCAGTCAGCCAAGCCGAACCTCGTATCACCTTGTTCTGACCAAACTCCCGGCACTTGATCTCAAATCTGTAGCTGAGCCCGTCCTTCGATTCCCATCCCACATAGTCGGCCACGAATTCAACCTCACGCGACGTGTTGTTGAGTACCCGCATGAGATAGCTTTCCCTCACTTCCCACGCGTCACACTTGTCCGCCCACTCAAAGGTCATTCCGCCGCTTACCGATGCGACATCGCTGTCACCAGACGTCGTTTTCAGCGAAAGGTCATAGGCGGCGCGATGTGGCGCGACGCTCGCGGCAACTGCTGTTCTCTCTACAAACACGCCTGCTAAACCGACAAGCACCAGGAGTGAGCCGATTGAACTGGTTCCCGTCCATCGCCTAGGTTTCGAGATGTGCGGCATAGGGTGGGTCCTTGAAGAGTTCGGGTTGCGCAGCAGTGAAGCCCTATCCGCACGCACCGCCTGGGCAAAATGTGCACGCCGCCCGGAAAATTTTGCCTAGTCGGCCACGTTCCGATAGCGCCGTACTTTAGCCAATTTCTTGGGATTTCCTAACGCTAAACGCTGGCATAGGGATTGCGGCTAGTCATCATCTGCCGCACGGCAGTGAACATAAACGGGACTTGCAAGTGCGATGAACCTGCCACAAAGAGCCAACGAGTTCACACGGCCCGACCCGGCCACTTCGGCGCAAACCAAAGCCCTTATTGCGAGGTTAGTACCGACCGCATCCGAGCAACCGGCTGGCGAGAAAGAGGACAAGTTATTCGATCCCATACTGGCGCGCGCCCTCGACGCCGAACACCGAGCGGAGGAGTTGCAGTCTCAGGTCGATCAACTGCGCGAGCTGTCAACCGCCGACGAGGTGACGGAGTTCCTCAACGCCCGGGGATTTTGTGATGCGCTAGACCGAGAACTGGACCGTGCAAAGCGCAACGGCGGTACTGGCGTGCTAATGCTCGTCGGCATAGACCGCCTAACGCCGACAAACGAGCATCAGGATCAAGTTGCCAGCGAGCAAATCCTGACATCAGTTGCCGCGCTTCTACGAGGTTTTGTACGAAAGAGCGACTACATTGCACGCGTTAGCAACGGCGAATTCGCCGTGCTACTGACACACACCAGCTGGCCGCGTGGCGAACGTCGTGCCAAGGCGCTGGAGCGGCGATTGCTCGACGCTAACATCTCGTCGGGCGGCAGAACGATTACCATCGGCGCTCATGTCGGGATCGAATTCTATCGATCCGGCGACGAAGTCGACGCGCTTCTGGAGCGCGTGGCAACGAGGTTAAAGTCGCATAGAGATGGTGAATTGGAGCTAACTACCCGCACCGCCTGACAGGCTGCCAGCTGTCGCGTCGCCGGCCCCTACCAACTCAAGTCAGCGCTGCAGAGCCCAACTCTTCAGGATGCCGGCCGTCTTGAGCCGTTCCTGAGCGCCAGCCAGTTGCTGCCGCGCAAACGGTCCAGCCGCCACCCGATACCAGGTCTCGCCACCACGCTTCGTGCGTAGTACCGCTGCACCCAAGCTGGCGTGCCGCAAACTCAATCGCTCAGCATTTCCCGCGCTGAGAAAGCTGCCAATTACCAAATAGTGACTGCCGCCGGCAGACGGCTGCGCATTGAGAGATGCCACCCAATTCGCCGCCCGAATACGCTGCGGCGGCTGGGCTGCCGACGGTGTCGGAGATAGCGCCTTGCGCCAAACCTTATCGTGGTCTGTTGTACCGGCCGCCGGTGCGATGTCGTTTAACGCCTGCGCCAAATGAGACGATGTCCCCACCAACGGCAAGACTGCCAGCGCATCAGGCTGCGTCGTCGGCTTTGCAGCGGCGCCCAATACACCAACCAAGTCGCCCATCTGTGCCGGTAGGGTCACCGGGTCCAGAACAACCGGATAGCCGGCGGTGCCCTCGAGCTCGTCGCCGAGCAGCGCAACAGCCGTGAGATCATCGACCGGCTCGCCACTATGCAATAAACAAACGCGGCTGCCAGCAATCACTCTGTGGATCGCGCAATCCTGCTGCATCGCGACCGACAACGCGTGATCGGACATGCTCTTGCCGGTGAACAGATAGCTGAACCCGGTTACTGTCCATGAAGCGATCTGATAGGCAGGCGGCAGAAGACAACCACTAAGAACAAGCGAAAGAACGGCGAATACCGCGTACCTCATCTTCGTACCAAACCCCTGTGATCAGTGTTCTGCCAAACCGATCTTTTTTTTAAGAAGATACCAATAACATCGCCTTGGCAAGACGAAGTTTGATTCAATAGCCCGATAGGCACCCAAATGTGACACCAAGGTCACACTTTGAGACTACTTGGGTTCGGAATCCTTAGGCTGCGGCGGCTGCACCACACGGAGATGTAAGTCGCGTAGTTGCCTGTCGTCGGCCGGAGCCGGTGTCCCCATCATCAAATCCTGCGCCTGCTGATTCATCGGAAATGCCACGATTTCTCGGATATTCGCCTCATCGGCAAGCAGCATGACGATGCGATCGAGCCCTGGCGCCGCCCCACCATGTGGCGGTGCACCGTACTTCAAAGCGTTTAACATGCCGGCGAATCGCGATTCGACGTCCTCACGACTGTAACCGACAATTTCAAACGCCGAATACATGATTTCCGGCAGATGGTTGCGAATCGCCCCCGAGGAAAGCTCGACGCCGTTGCACACGATATCGTACTGAAATGCCTTAATCGTCAGAGGGTCCTCGTTGCTCAGCGCCTCGAGGCCGCCCTGCGGCATAGAGAACGGATTGTGGCTGAATTCGATGCGGCCGGTATCCTCATCCAGCTCATAGAGCGGGTAGTCGACGATCCAGCAAAAGCGAAACGCAGCGTCTTCGATGAGCTCGAGCTCTTCGCCGAGTCGTGCGCGCACGACGGCCGCGAACTGGACCGCCTGGCGCGGCATGTCACAAACGAAGAACACCGCATCACCGTCGCCAAGTCCGGTCGCGTCAGCTATTGCCTGAACACGCTCAGCTTCCAGATTGTTGGCGATGGGTCCCTTGCCGCCACCATCCTCGAAGACGACATAGCCAAGACCCTTTGCCCCTTCTTCGCGGGCCCAGTCGTTGAGCTTGTCGAAGAAGCTTCTGGGCTGGGCCGCCGCACCGGGTGCGGGAATTGCGCGTACCACGCCGCCGCCGTCTACCGTGCGCGCGAAGATCTTGAACCCCGAACCCCGGAAGCTTTCGGTCACATCGCTGATGATCAGCGGATTGCGAAGATCCGGCTTGTCGGTCCCGTATTTCAACATCGCCTCGTCGAACGGAATCCGCGGAAATGGCAGCGCCGTTACCTGTCGCCCATTGCCAAACTCCTCGAACAGACCCGTAAAGACAGGCTCAAT
>CAZCVU010000290.1:0-4100 GCA_964501745.1 uncultured Flavobacteriales bacterium
CATTGCGAAACTGAAGGATTGGTCAGCGTTTTTGCGTCGTGAGCCGCCTGATGTGACCGTACCTTTCGATCACCTCGTCATCGACACCGAGGCCGATGCGGCCAATAACGTCAGCCAGGCTGTGGAGTATGTCCTTGAACGTGCCGGGACGTCTGCCACGCGTTGCTGATAACGCGCATACCCGGATTCAAAGGGGCCATCAGGTCTCTAATGGGAAACTAGTCGGATGATCGGGCAGTCGCCGCCAGTGACTCATTTCGGCGAACTGCCGGAGGTCGAACAATTTATCGTCGCCAAGTGATAGATCGACGCAGTGTCGATCTATCAGCCTTCGCGCCACTGTCGTGTCGATTTGCACTTCTTGCAGATTCGGTTATGCGATCCGTCGGATTCAAAGCCCTCTCCGCACATAAGGCAGCGGAGGGTCTGCGTTGTAGGCTCCTTCGATTCCGATTCCGACTCTGACATGTGAGACTCACTCATTTTAATCGCCCCTTTACATTTTCATGGCATCGGATTGTGTCGAAAGCTTGGCAACCTCGCGGCGACACGTACTTTCGACAGTCTCCTGCCTTATTTACTGCGCATCACGCGGACAGCTGGGCTGTCTGCGCATTATGTAGTGGAACCGGCGGCTCGGCCTTCTGCGCCGTGCCGTGGCGTGCGCTTTCGCGTACGCTTATTTCGGCCCGCTGCTGCTTTTGCGGCGGAGCCTTTGTCCGCTCCCGCTTCTCCCGATCCTTCCCCACTATCCTTCACCTTCGGCCATTCGCCGAATGGGTAAGGCATATTCTCCGTACGATACGACAGAAACAGAATAATCGCACGAAAGTAATCGCCTAAATCGGCCCCAAATTCGGACAATCGTCGGATTTCTTCGCCGCGAAGCAGTTTGAAGAGAAACTGGACGACCACGATCACTGTCAGGACCAGTTCCGCGACACCAAAAATCACGGTGAACAAAACCATGTACAGGAGACGTAGCCAAGTGCTTCGCTCGGAAACGTGCGCCCTTGTATCGATACTCACCTTTTTACGCCCCTTTCGCGGCGGCGCTGATTACCGTGTGCCTCGCCGCAACACGCTCATTCCATGGGTCTTGGCCCATGGCTTACAGATAGATACTTCTGCCGAAAGCGCAAGGCGTCGGGCGACCAATATGAACAGCCACCATGCCAGCGCTTGGTCAGACTTGTCCTTACCGTTGGTGCCGCCGCTCCCTGCCTAGCGCTGCCAGTCTTTCCCACCAGCCATCATCCCAATAGCGTCTCGCCAGACCAGCAGTCGAGGGTAGCACGTATGTCAAGGTTTGCCCGACGGTATCGGCCTGTAGTCCGTACTCCACTTGCCGTTGCGCGAAGTAGGCACAGGCTGGACGCTTGCCGTTGAAGGCGAGGATATCGGGCCGATAGCGCATGATTTTCAGTTCCAATGCGTCCGGATCGTAGGCGTCTAGCGGCAGCTCGGCATCGCTTCCCGATGCATGCTTTGCAAGATCCGTCAGGCCAAACCCGTAGTCAGGGAGCATTTCGAACTCACTTGCGGCCAAACGGCGCGGTGTAAAGCCGGCCTTGTGCAAGATCGGCCAGAACAGATTACCCTTGCCGGCATAGTAGGCACCGGCGCGTGCCGATGCCGCACCTGCCGCGCTGCCGCAGAATACGATGCTCAGATCGTGCCGTAGCACGTCGGGCAATACCGTCACGGGCGCACCAGCGGGCGGCGTTTTGCTGGCCCGCTGGTGCGGAATGTCCGGCTGGTACCGGGCGCCGATTTCTATAACTCCTCATCTGGAATCACCGCGTGCGCATCAACCTCTACGAATTGCTGAACGCGGTTGAGGCCGTCAACTATGACGCCGGTCGAACAGTAATGGATTCCTCTCATATGCTTGGCAATTGCCGCATAGACAGGTTCGCGGTGGCGCCAATCGGTGACGTAGACGGTCATCTTGACGATATGGTCCAGTTTGGAACCCGATTCCTCAAGAAGTTGCTTGATATTCTTCATCGCCTGATCGGCCTGCGCGCCGGAATCGCCAATCGCAATTTCGCCGTCGAATGCACGGCCGGTTTGTCCTTGCAGGAACACGTGACTACCGCATCGCACAGCGCGGCAGAGATCGTTCTCATAGGAGACGTTCTCACCTGGATGTGTGGTACTGGCGTTATACTCTCGGATCTTGATGTGGGGCATGGCGCGCACCTCCAGTTGCAGGAAATTCCGCAGTTCAGCGCAGACGAGATAACGGCAGTAGCCTTGCGCGTTGCCTATGTTCGGTCAACGGTGGCTTGTTTCATCGAGTCAGATGTGCCGAGCGTTGCGATTGAAATGGCGTTCCAGGCACCGATATATGACGGGTCACCGGACTGGGCCCGCAACCCAACAGCAACCCGGTTTTGGTATATTCGTTGACAAATTTTTACAAATCACAGACAAGTCACTGATAAGTCACTGGCGAATCGATATTTTCATAGGTCCGTTATGCTGTTTCGCGACTGCGATAGCGCGGTGGATACTGCGCCGTTGCCTAGAGAAATGAGACAGGTTGCCGCGAACGCGGCAGCGACACCGGCGTGGACCAAACGCCGTTCCGTGCTACTTGCCATAGCTGCGATGATCGTTGTCGCCGGTTGCAGCAAGCCTGACCCGCTTACCGCCCGGTGTCAGAAGCAGATTACAGACCAACTGGATGGCTCAGGCTCATTCGTGGAACTTTCGGCCAGTCACACGGTGCTTCCCGGCACGCCTGAACAAAAGATCCGCGTGTTAACCGCACTTAAGAGCAGGGTCACGGATAAACGTTATAACCAGTTGATCGACTTTCACATTCCGCAACTCCGAAAACACGGCGACAATGCCGGCGTCAGCAACATCAAGATCGAGTTCGATCTCACGTTTTCGGGCGGTGGCGTGCAGCCACGGGTTGGGAACTGCTATTATTTCTGGAATAGGGTCGGTGCGTCAGAGCCGAAGACGCTGGCGATAATCGTCGCCAAACGCCGGGCTAGCTCGTAACAACATCATTCCAAAACCGATGGGTGAGCAAGTCAGTTGCCGCCCACCGGGTTCTGGCGGAAGAAATCATAGCTCCTCGTCGGGGATCACCGCGTGGGCATCGATCTCGACGACGAACTCGGGACGCGCCAATCCTGCGACGGTTATGCCGGTCGAACAATAGTGGATGCCCTTCATGACCTCGCCGATGATGCGGTAGACCTCTTCGCGGTAGCGCCAATCGGTCACATAGACCGTCATCTTGACGATGTGCGCGAGCTTCGATCCGGCTTCCTCAAGCAGCTGCCCGATGTTCTGCATGGCTTGCGCAGTCTGCGCGGCAGGATCGCCGGCCCCGACCGAGGCACCGTCGAACGTGCCGCCGCATTGGCCGCGCAGGAACACCTGGTTGCCGGCGCGGATCGCCTGGCAGAGATCGTTGTTGTATTTGACCATGGTCTCACCCGGATGGGTGTTGGCGGTGTTGTACTCACGAATCTTTACGTGCGGCATCTGCTTTCTCCCTTATCGTCGCTGATCAATTGCGGCGCTGCGATGCAGTAGGCGCCGGAGCATAATCCACCGCTCAGTATGAGCGCGGCAGCCCTAGGACGTGCTGGCCGAGATAAGCAAGCACCAGATTGTTCGAGATCGGTGCCGTTCTGAACAGCCGACATTCACGCCACTTGCGTTCGATATCGTATTCGCGCGCAAACGCGAATCCACCGAACGTCTGCATGCAGGCTTCGCCAGCCCGCCAGCACGCTTCGGAAGCTAACAGCTTGGCCATATTGGCTTCGGGTCCACAGCGCCGGCCGGCGTCGGATGCCGCGTCTTCGAACGATGCCTGATCGAACAGCGCGGTCGCCTTTCGCACCATGAGATCTGCTGCCTGAGTTTCGGCGTAGACCTGGGCAAGCGGAAACTGGATCGCTTGATTTTGGCCGATCGGCCGTCCGAACACGGTCCGCTCCGTTGCATAGTTCGAAGCCCGGCGTATGAAATACCGGGCGTCACCGATGGCCTCGGATGCCAGCAGTATCCGTTCGGCGTTCATGCCGTCGAGAATATAGCGAAATCCTTGACCTTCCTCGCCGATCAGG
>CAZCVU010000291.1:0-4094 GCA_964501745.1 uncultured Flavobacteriales bacterium
GCGTTTCGAGCATGCGCCGATCCCGGACCCCGAGCGCGGGGAGTGTTCGTCATGGCAACTGCTTCTGGCAAGCCGAACGGACGATGCGTCAGCCAACTCTAGAGCGGCGATGTGTATCGTCACCGACTCAGGATTCGGGACCGTCTGCAGCAGCCTCATCGCGCTGCCTTCCGCCGATACAGCCACCAGAATCACCGATTCCCGCGGTGTCTTTCTGTTCGCTGCCGGTCAACCCGACGAGGCTCTCTACGAGCCAGTCGGCGCGTGACCTGCATTCCGGGCAGCTGCCTGCTTGCCCGATTGTCTCTGCGTCAGCCAATTGCTATATGAACGACTGACTTCACGAAGACGCTGGCCGCTGAATGTTTGGTCCGCGCCTCCGTCCCATGACACGGACCTCACCAGGAAATGGCACGGCGCAGGCGAATTTACGAAGGCAAGGCAAAAGTTCTGTACGAAGGGCCAGAGCCCGGCACGCTCGTGCAATATTTCAAGGACGACGCAACCGCATTCAACAACCAGAAGAAGGGCACGATCACCGGCAAGGGTGTGCTTAACAACAGGATTTCTGAATACCTGATGACGCGTCTGGCGGAAATCGGCGTTCCGACCCACTTTGTGCGGCGCCTCAACATGCGCGAGCAGCTTGTCAGGGAAGTGGAGATCCTGCCAATCGAAGTTGTCGTGCGCAACATTGCCGCGGGATCACTGTCCAAGCGATTTGGCATCGCCGAAGGAACAGTGCTGCCTCGTTCAATCATCGAATACTATTACAAATCCGACGAACTCGGCGATCCCATGGTGTCGGAGGAACATATTACAGCCTTCGGTTGGGCCATGCCGCACGACATCGACGACATGCTCGCCTTGGCCCTCAGGATAAATGATTTCTTGACTGGACTGTTTCTCGGGGTCGGCTTGAAGCTCGTCGACTTCAAGGTCGAGTTTGGCCGGCTTTACAACGAACATGGCGAAGTCCGCATCGTCTTGGCAGACGAGATTAGCCCCGACAACTGCCGCCTCTGGGACGCCGAGACCGACAAGAAACTGGACAAGGATCGCTTCCGCCGCGATCTCGGCGGTGTCGAGGAAGCCTATCAAGAGGTAGCGCGACGGCTCGGGATACTGCCCGAGGGCGGTGTCGCCGACCTCGAAGGTCCGACGACGGTACAGTGAACTTATCGTGAAAGCCTTCGTACATATCACTTTGAAAAACGGTGTCCTGGATCCGCAGGGGAAGGCGATTGGCAACGCCCTATCGGCCTTGGGATTTGACGCTGTGGGCGACGTCCGGCAAGGCAAGTATATAGAACTCGAGATCGCCGAGACCGATCCCAAGCGCGCGCATGCAGTGATCGATAAGATGTGTACCAAACTGTTGGCCAATACCGTAATCGAGGATTACAGAATCGACCTGGAAGATTAGTGCACGTTAGCTTCGTTCAGTCGGTAAACTCGGCGGACAAGCATTCGCTAGCAAAAGGATGAGTGCAATGGCCAGACACATTATCTGCATGACGTTTGATTTCGACAGCCTGACGCCTCAGATCGCCCGCGGTTACACGACGCCAAGCCGCCGCTCACGCGGTGAATTCGGAATAGTCGGCGCGCGTCGCCTGCTCGCTCTACTCAAGAAGCACGATATCAGTTCGACTTGGTTCACCCCCGGTCAGACTATCGAATCGTATCCGGATTCAGCAAAACAGGTTGTCGATGCGGGACACGAAATCGCGCATCATGGTTGGACGCATAAGATGCCAAGCAGCTACGAAACGCGCGACGAAGAGGCCGCCGACGTCAAGCGCGGATGCGAGACGATCAAAACCCTGACCGGACGGTATCCGCGGGGGTACCGTTCACCCGCCTGGGAGTTCAGCGACCATACCTTGGGAATATTGCTGGAAAACGGATTCGACTATGAAAGCAGCCTGATGGGCGATGACTACACGCCATACAGAGTGCGACAGGACGACGTCATCGATCCCGAGCAGCCGGTGATATTCGGACCCGAAACACGCCTGATCGAGATGCCGATCAGTTGGACCCTCGACGATTCACCCGTCTTCGAATATCAACGTCACCCAACATCAATCCAACAGGGGCTCGCGAGCGCGAACGCCGTGCTTGAAAACTGGTACGATGATTTCGTCTATATGCAGCAGACCATGGATTGGGGAATTATCACTTATTCCTGTCACCCACAGGTTATTGGCAGAGGGCACAGAATGCTGATGCTGGAGCGGCTAATCGAGAAGTTGAAGCAGCATGAGGTCACCTTCATGACTATGGAGGACGCGGTGGACGAATTTCTGGCTCGCACGCCGCCCGCTGCATCCTGAACAGACAGACGGGCAGCGAGATGACCAAAGTAGACGCCGGCGAAAGCTCCGCTGATTGGATTCGCCACGCCGTGTGGGTTGCGCAGGATAAGGTGGGTACGGAGCATTTCTGCCTGACCCGGCATGGCGATGGTTTCCTTGCCCAAGGGACAGTGATTGGCGTCGCTGATGCCACACCGTTCAGTGCCCATTACTCGCTGCGCTTCACCGATGACTGGTACTTGCGTTTCGCCACCGTTCGCCGCCTCGACCTGCGAGGCAACGCCCTCAGCATCGAAACGGATGGCAAGGGCAGATGGTACGGCAGTGAAGATTTGCCGCTGAAATCGCTCAAGGGCTGCCTCGACGTAGATATTTCCACGACGCCCTTCACCAAGAGCCTGCCGATACGTCGGCTCGGTCTTCGCAAAGGTCAGTCGGCAGAGGTCAAGGTCACCTATCTTGACGTGCCCGCGCTCAAGATCCGACCAGTCGTGCAGTGCTATACTTGCCTGCAGCCATTGGGGGCCAAAGGCGGCCGGTTCAGCTTCGATCAGGGCGGCGGTGCCGACGTCGTAGAGATCGCTGTAGATGCGGACGGCCTGGTTACTGAATTTCCCGGCGCCTTCCAACGCGTGTGGCCGAGTTGAATCGCAGTTGAACGGAAGGGGTTTACGTGGTTGGCCGACAAAAACATAGGGACGGCCTGAAACCCGCTTCCGAGCTGCCGCAGGACCGAAGTTGAAAACTGCCGTTATCGTTTTTCCTGGATCAAACTGCGACCGCGACGTCGCAGATGCCGTTGCTTCGGTCACGGGAGCAAGACCGGAGATGGTTTGGCACCGCGACTCCGAACTGCGACCGGTCGACCTGATCCTGCTGCCAGGGGGCTTCTCCTATGGCGATTATCTTCGCGCCGGCGCGATGGCCGCACATTCGCCGATCATGCGCGAGGTCGCCGCAGCTGCAGGAAAGGGCATTCCGGTTCTTGGCATCTGCAATGGATTCCAGATGCTGACCGAAACACGTTTGCTGCCGGGAGTCCTGATGCGAAATGCAGGGCTCAAGTTCGTCTGCCGGCAGGTGCACCTTCGCGTAGAGACATCGCAGTCGCAGTTCACGAGCCAATACACCAAGGGCCAGATCATCCGCCTCCCAGTGGCACATTTCGACGGTAACTACTTTGCCGACAGTGCTACGCTGGCGCGGCTCGAAGACAACGGCCAGATTGCCTTTCGGTACGTGTCCGCGGACGGCATGGACACCGACGACGGCAATCCCAATGGCTCGATCGCGAATATTGCAGGCATCTTCAACGAGTCGATGTCGATACTCGGCCTGATGCCACATCCGGATCGCGCCATGGACCCGCTGCAAGGCGGAAATGACGGCCGGGCGATGTTCGAGAGTCTTTTGGGCGCGCTACAGTGAGCAATCTATCGCCAGAGGTCATCGCCGAGCACGGCTTCTCCGAGGACGAGTTTGCGACGATTGTCGAGATCCTTGGCCGGGCGCCAAACAAAACCGAGCTTGGCGTCTTCTCCGCGATGTGGTCGGAGCATTGCTCGTATAAATCCTCCCGGCGTTGGCTGCAGACCCTGCCAACCGACGGACCGAACGTTATATGCGGGCCAGGAGAAAACGCCGGCGTCGTCGACATTGGCGATGGCAAAGCCGCTGTGTTCAAAATCGAGAGCCACAATCACCCGAGCTTCATCGAGCCGTATCAAGGAGCGGCTACCGGTGTCGGCGGCATCCTGCGCGACGTATTTACGA
>CAZCVU010000292.1:0-4093 GCA_964501745.1 uncultured Flavobacteriales bacterium
CGAGCGGCCAAAATTGCGCCGGTTCACGATAAAGCGAGGAAGGCCAAGTAGCTTCGTGCATACGTGATATCAGAGATCGTTATCGATCGTATTGGGGATTACCGCCACGCGCCATGGCAGCCATAATGTCGGTTGGACGCGTAAAAGGAAATCATTGTCCTGCTGCCGGCCGCTGACGCTGCACAAACTAACGAACCGGGACGCCGTCGGCGCGGAGTTATCTAGAGTTCTTGAGGAAGACGCGAATGAGTAGACGTACGCTGATGTGGGGATGCTTGGTGGCGCTTGTCCTCTTTATCGGTGCTGGTATCGCGGTGGCGGCACTGCTCAATGTCCGGATTCCCGGCCTCAGCGACGCGAGAAACGATGAGGAACGCATTCTCCACATCGCGCGCTACATCGCCCGTACCTATGACAACCGTCCGGCGGGGGCAGAGTACTACGGCATTCTCTATTCTCGGCGCTTACCGGGTGTCGTCAGGCTGCCGACGGGCGTTCTCGAGACACTGACGCACCCGCGTGACTGTGACAGCATGGTGAGGGCGCTGGTCTATCTGGCGGGCCGTGAGGGAATTAAAGCGCGCCAAAGCGATATCTTCGCGCCGACCTTTGTGCATTCGGTCGCCGAAGTGCAAATCGATGACCAATGGGTTTTGGTGGATCCTTACCTTGGCGTCGTGTTTCGCCGGTCCGATGGGACACTTGCCAGCTTCGAAACCATCAGAGCCGGCTACGCCGCGTTGAAGCAAAACGGCCTGCGGGCCGAAGACCGGGTCGCCGGCGCTGCCAAGTTCTTCTACGGCAGGCTTGCCGATTCCGTGATTGCGGAATCCGGAAAGGAGGTCGCCATGCCGCTCAGGATTGGTGCCTCGCAGCTGCCGACGACGATCGGTCAAACAGACGCGAGCAATGACGATGTCATCGCCTTGCTTGTCGATGGCGCGATGGGGCCGATTGGCAGTTTTCTTGGACCGCGACTTGGCTCCGGCAAGCATACCTTGCTCAAATTGACGAATAGGTCCGATGATGCGGAGATCGAGATCAAGTTCGAGTTGACGGACGGTTCGGAGACGCCGCCATCAGTCGCCTCAACGCCTGCCGGCGCCTGCACGCCACAACCAGGGACCCTAACCTGCCGCATACCAGCGGGCGTTTCCGAACTCATTATCAGGCACGGAGACTGGCGCCGCGTGTTTGACGTTGACCGTATCCACGTGCAGCGAGCATCGTGATCGGCGCTGCAGTTTGCAGCGCACAGCTCGACATGGCGAAACGCCAGGACGAAGCGCTAGCAGCATTCGCTCTAAATAGCAGAGATGGCAAGTAGTACGATCGCGCCGCTGCCAACGACTGGCAACGTAGGACCGAAGGGATGCCCCATCATCGGAATCAGGTCAGCCCGCCGCAACATGAGATAGCGACCGGTTTGTGCGGCCAGCGAGGCGACAGCGGTGGCGACGACCGCTGCCGTCAACGGCGGCACGCCGACGGTGTGGATCGACGCAAACGTCAACGCCCAGGCGGCGAGGGCAAGTACATTTGCGTGCGCATCGTTAATCGTCCATCCATTCGACACCAACAATTCATGGTTCGGCCCCCACAGCAGGTCGACGAATCGAATGAGAACAAACAGCTGGAACAACGGTGCTATGCTAATGAATCGGGGGCCGAGCAGAGCCAAAATCGGTTCGGCTAGCAGCCACAGGGCGACGACAGCGACGGCCGAGAGCAACAATAGAAGACGTTGCTGGTAGAGAACCCAGGCGTACCCTGGACCAGGTCTACCCGCCTGAGTTGCCCGCCGCATTTGCCACGGCAAACCGAGAAATACAAAATGCTGAACGACCATGAAGCCGACGGCGAACTGTGCCGCCGCACGGTACTCGCCGACTTGCGCCAAATTGACGACATAGGTCAATACAAGGACATCGATGTAGATCGACAAACGCGATCCGAGATTCCCGTAGACCAGTCCCACGGTATGGCGAACCAGCCGCAACCAGCGCGACGGGTACAAATGACCGCGAAGTGTCATTTTGGGCATGATTGTGCGGCTGCCGGCAACGTAGCCGAGTACGCCGAGAAACACTGCGATCCAAACGAACGTATAGACGACCATCATTCCAAGCGTGCTGGATGGACGAAGGAGAAGGATAAGCCCGAGGATGACGACCGGCGTGATCAAGTCGCGAAGCCAAAAGAATGTCGCCACCCGGCCTCCGGCACGCAGAATCGCCAATTGTGCCTCGAATAGTCCGGCCGCGGAGGCTCCCGCAACCGCGACGATGATTGCCGCTTGGTATCCCCCGAGAGGTCCCAAGCCGAATAGTCCCAAACGGTTGGCGAAAATTGCACCGCCCAGCAATAGGAACGTCAAGCTGGCGATCGCAGCACAAATGCCCAAATAGTAATGTGACACGCGCGGCGCTTGCTGGGTCTTGCCAGAGGTACTTGCCGTGAAGCTGTTCAGCCACATATCGCCGCCGCCTGATACGAAGGCGTTGATGACGCCGACGATGGCGGTCAAAACGGCGAATGCGCCGAAGTCGACGGGATCGAGAAATCGGGCCGCGGCGATAAGTGCTGCGAATGTCGAGAGGCGAGATACGACGGCGCTTGTTAGTGCGAGGAATGGTTGCCGTACAATATCGCTGTCCGCATCCACTTCCGACAAATCTCTTTTGAGGTAGAGTCGGTCGAAGGCAGAGGTCGCTCGGTGGAGCGAGAATCTCTCGGTAATCCGCTGGCGTGACTGCTGCCCGAGTACACGCGCCACCTCTTCGCCGCCAGCCAAAATGTCGCGGATGGCTTCGGCCAAGGCTGCAGAATTGCGGGCTGGTACGATGCGGCCAATACCGCCCATGATCTCCGCACAATCGCCAACCGCGGTAGCTACAGGCGCTAAGCCGCAAGCCATGCCTTCGACGAGGACATTTGGAAATCCTTCGCCGAACGCGGAACTCAAGACGACAATATCGCTGGCCGCGTAGATCTGCTCGACATCGTCTCGAAGGCCAAGACAATGCAGATTGGGCCGATGCTGCAGCGTTTCGGTCCCCTTGCCTGCGAGAATGGCTGTAACGCCAGGCAGCTTCTCCAAGGCGGCCAAAAAGGTTGCATGGTCCTTCATTGGGTCCACGCGCGCGATCATGGCAAGAACGGGCGTGGTATCGGCGATTCCGAGTTCTGCCCGAATCCGTCGACGCGCCTCTTCGTCGGGTTTGAATCGTTCCGTATCGACGCCGTTGGGAATGACCGGAAATCTTCGTGCGCGATATCCAAGCTCGCGATGCACTCGCCGTCCGGCGAAGGAATTTGCGACGACTGCATCTGGCAGCCAGGAAAGCCACGTGCAGGCCCAAATTGCCAAGCGAAGTGCAAATCCATATTTGCTCGTATCCATATCCGAGCAACGAACACCCCAGTAGAAGCGTGTCCGATTCACGCGACCCGAGAGAAGAAGCGCCAGCGAAGAGAGAAGGTCGGCGTGGTACATCCAGCCTTGAACCACATCGGGCTTCTCTCGGCCGATCAACTTCGCAAGCCGGAACACTGAAGCAACGCTCGGTGTGTTACGGCGCATGTTGAGATCGATTACACGGATGCCGGCACGCCGCAGACGGTCGGAGAAGTAACCATGACGCTTTCGAGGCTCGTCGCGCCAGGCGTCAAAGAGAAGATAAACCTCACGTCGATAGGTGATGGCCGGTACTCCGTCACGAGTGATGCGCTAAGTGTCGTCGGCACCTGGCTGGCGGGAGTCGATGTAAAATCGCCCATGGGCGATATGTCGATCGACTTCCTGTTCCGGACGGCGCCGAAAGATACAGCGTCCAAGCCAATTCTCGCGGGAATCATAGACTTTCTCAGCGGACGTGAACCGGAGCTAGGGGAGACCGGCCGCCTCGTTCCTGCCGGCGGGCGTGCCGATGAGGCACTTGTGCTGCTCAAGCAGGCTGATGCCCGGATGAACCTTCTCGAATCGGTCCACGAGTGCAACAACATCAACGGAACGATTACGCGGCTGGACTACCAGGCTCCCGACCTGCTCCATTACCAGGTAGCAGGTGGGAGCGAGACAGTGATCCGAGGC
>CAZCVU010000293.1:0-4090 GCA_964501745.1 uncultured Flavobacteriales bacterium
CAAGTGCAGCGCTCAACTTGTCTGGATGCGCATGGGCTTGGGCTCGAGCACAAGCATGTTCCCGAGATCGAACGCTGGAGTGGCCTCAGCTGCCGACCGCTGTTCGTGCCGAGTGTCGGTCGCTATGCGCAGGGCATGATCGTGCAGGTTCCCCTGCAGTTGTGGTCACTGCCAGGGAAGCCGTCGGCGGCACAGCTGCACGCCGTCCTTTGCGATCACTATGCCGGGCAGCGCTTTCTGCGTGTCGCACCGCTAGAGGCGATGTCGGCTGCCGATCAGCTCGAGCCTGAAAGTCTCAATGGCAGCAACGAGCTGCGGCTGCATGTCTTTGCCAATGAACTCTACGATCAAGCCGTTTTGGCCGGGCTGCTGGACAATCTCGGCAAGGGGGCGAGCGGCCAGGCGGTGCAGAACCTGAATATTATGCTGGGACTGCCTGAGGAGACCGGGCTCGAGACGGCGTTCCAGATGCCGGGCCAGCTGGCTGGCGAGGCGTGAGCGGAATGGGAGACGACTACCGCGGCCAAAACATCCTTCCTTTCAACGATGTTTGGCCGAAGATCGAAACTGACGCGTTTGTCGCGCCAAACGCGACGGTGGTCGGTGATGTTGAAATTGGCAATGCGACCGGCGTCTGGTTTGGCTGCGTCGTCCGTGGCGACGTCCAGCCGATCCGGATTGGCCAGGGCACGAACATTCAGGACGGCGCTGTGTTGCACGCCACCAGCGGTATGGTGCCGACCTTGATCGGGGCCGGCGTAACGGTGGGACATCAGGCAATTTTGCACGGCTGTACGCTTGAGGACGGATGTTTCGTCGGCATGCAGGCGTGCATCATGGATGGCGCTGTGGTTGCTGGCGGTGCGATGGTTGCCGCCGGCGCGCTGGTGACGCCCGGCAAGCAAATCGCTGGCGGCGAGCTGTGGGGTGGCAGTCCTGCCCGGATGATGCGCCAACTCTCAGCCGAGGAAAGCGCCTATATCAATGACTCGGCGGCACATTACGTAGAGCTGGCGAAAACCTACCAGGCGTCCGTTTCAGGGCGGAAATCCATGGCTGGTGAGCCATGAAGCGCAGGGGCCGCCGCGGCCTATCCAAACGCGTTGTGCCAAAGCGCCGAAATGCCTATGCCGTGGTTGCCCGCCGCCTGGGGCATCGCATCAAGCCGTCGGGCAAGCTTTACCGGCGCCGAAGCAAACACAAGGACAAACACGACCCCCGCGACAACAGCGGGGGTTTTAGTTTGAGCTCAAGCGTTGACACGTGGCCTGAGCCAAGCCGATTGATCGGCCAGTCGCCGTTTCGTACACTGACCCGACGATGCACTACTGCCTCCGATCTACGCTCATCTTGATATCGCCATGGCTATGACCGAGCGTTCTGGCGGGCAAAAATGTCGCCGTGACAACGGCCTGCGTGCCCTGGCATTGGGCCTTCTTGCCCTGACGCTGACGGCGTGTTCGGTTCCCGACTACGTCAATCCCGTCAACTGGTTCGACAGTAAGGAAAAGAAGCAGGAAATTGCCGCCGCAAAGCCCGCGCCCGGTAAAGACCAACCCTACCCCAAACTCAGCAGCGTTCCTGACCGGCCGGACCCGATCACAATCGCGCGAATCCGCAAGGAACTTACCGAAGGCCTGATCGCGGATTCAAAAAACGCGCGGTATACCGACGAGATTATCCGCCGTGAGCCACCGGCCCCGCCGCCGCGTCCTGTGCAGGTCGCCAAAGCGCCAGCGCCGGCTGTGGCAAAGCTCTCGACGGTAAAGCCACCGCCGCCACCGAAGCTGGCCGATGCGCCAGCGCCGTCCGTGACAACAGCCGCGGCCCAGGATGTGTCCGAGACGTCAGCGGCAACGGCTCCGACCGCCGCTGCACCGGCGAAACTGAAAGTTGCCGCAGCGCCTGCGAGTGCCGAGGCTCCGGAAACTCAGCAGGGCAGCGCCCAAACGGCACCGGCCAAGCTGGCGACCAGCACGCCGCGCCAGGCCAAACCGACGACGAGTACGGCGGCTCTCGCACGGCCTGCCCCACCACCGCCACCGCCGCAACTACCGCAGCTAGCGGCTACTGCCGCCGCGCAACCAACTGGCCGGCCGGCGCAGTCCGCACAGATCGCGACAATCTTCTTCGGCAGCGCGACGGCGGTCCTGACCAAGGACGATGTTGCGGTGCTTCGGGAGGTTGCGGCGCTGCAGCGTGAAACGGGCGGAACCGTGCGTGTCGTCGGACATTCGAGCCGCGGCGCGCCGGCATTGGATCGCGTCAAGCAGGGACTGCTGAATTTCAAACTGTCGCTCGATCGTGCCAACGCGGTCGCTGAAGCGTTGACCCGCTTTGGTGTTGCGAGGGACCGGCTCGATGTCATTGCGCGTGGCGACGGCGAACTTCTCTATGCTGAATCTTCAGCCGCGGGTGCGGCGGGCAACAGGCGGGCAGAGATCTTCCTGGAGTTTTTCTAGACGTTTGCTAATGGTCCATTGTGGTTGCATTTCGGGCCGTCAGAGAACTATCGACGAGTGCGCGTGAGATCGCTACATAGACGCATAGCTCGACGGTATGTTTTGTGGCACCGTTGGTCTCGGGATCGCTGTTGACGAGAGACTTTCACCCCGCTTGGGCGGCGTTTTGGCATTCAGGAACCTTGGTCCATGGCTGAACCCTTCAAGATAGCTGTCGCCGGCCTCGGCACGGTTGGCGTGGGTACTTTGCGTCTGCTGATGAGCCAACGCGAACTGCTTGAGGCGCGCTGCCAACGCCCGCTCGTTGTCTCGGCCGTTTCGGCGCGCGACAAGAGCATCGATCGTGGCGTTGATCTCAGCGATTGCGTGTGGTTCGACGACGCGGCATCCCTTGCGGCCGAAGCCGAGGCGGATGTCGTCGTCGAGCTGATCGGCGGCAGCGAAGGTGTTGCGCGGCGGGTCTGTGAGGCAGCGATCGATGCGGGCCGACATGTCGTCACCGCCAATAAAGCACTCATCGCGATGGCGGGAACCGAGCTGGCGCAGCGGGCGGAGGCGCGTAACGTCACGCTCGGCTACGAAGCTGCCGTTTGTGGCGGCATGCCCATCATCAAGGTGTTGCGCGAGGGGCTTGCTGGAAATCGTATCACCAGGCTGCACGGCATCCTCAACGGGACATGTAATTACATTCTCTCTCAGATGCGGGAGACAGGCCGCGAGTTCGAGGATGTGCTCGCGGAGTCACAGCGGCTCGGCTATGCCGAAGCCGATCCTTCGTTCGACATCGACGGTATCGACTCTGCACATAAACTGGCAATTCTGACGAGTCTGGTGTTCGGCTGCGAGGTCAACTTTGACGCCGTCTACGTCGAGGGAATCCGGCAAATCAACGCGCTTGATGTCGCTTACGCCGATGAGCTCGGCTACCGCATCAAGCTGCTTGGGATTACAGAGCGCTCGGACGGCGGCGTTTACCAGCGCGTGCATCCAACGATGGTCCCGCGCGATACACCAATTGCAGCCGTCGAAGGCGTCTTCAACGCCGTTGTCAGCGAGGGTGATTTTGCGGGGGCAACGATGATGGAGGGTCGCGGCGCTGGCGCCGAACCGACGGCTTCAGCTGTTGTCGGCGATATTCTTGATATTGCTTGCGGTCGGCACACGCCGACCTTTGGCGTTGCGGCGAACGCCCTGGTAAAGCTACCCGGCGCAGCGATGGAGAACCTCCGCAGTGCCTGTTATTTGCGGTTGATGGTGGTCGATAGACCAGGCGTGTTTGCGGATATCGCGGCGATCATGCGCGACGAGGCGATTTCCATGGAGGCAGTGCTGCAGCGTGTGCGGGCCGAGGAACAAGCCGTGCCGGTCGTCATTACCACGCACGACACGGAGGAGGCGGCAATGCAGCGGGCTCTGACAACCATCGATAAACTCGATACGGTCAGGGAACGACCGACGATGATCCGGATCGAGAATTTTGCGCAAGGGTAACGGCTGGGGATGAAGGGGAGGCGACGATGAATGAGCACGCGAGCTTCGTGGACCGCAACCTCGCACTTGAAGCGGTCCGGGTAACCGAGGCCGCGGCTTTGGCGGCATCGCGCTGGATGGGACGCGGCGACGAACGG
>CAZCVU010000294.1:0-4060 GCA_964501745.1 uncultured Flavobacteriales bacterium
CCCCGAGATAGCCCTTTTCCACCACCGCGACGTTGGTAATGCCGTGATCGTTGGCAAGATAGCATGCCGTCGCCAGCCCATGCCCACCACCACCAATGATGACGACATCGTACTCCGTTTTCGGCTCGGGACTGCGCCACGCAAGCTGCCAATCCTGATGATAGTTCAGCGTGTTGCGCAGCAGGCTTGCAATCGAATAGCGCTTCATGCAGCACTCCCCACCGGATGCGTTGCCCCATGCTCGCGAGTCGCGGCTGGGAAGACGGGCACCGCCTGACATTGGTAACTGAAACCGGACACCTTCGTCACTCCGTTAGCGCGCGCCCATTCCGCCCTCAACCACGAGCTTGCCCATCTCGAAGCGGTCGAGGGTCAGGCCACGCGCGAGCTCATGCCGCTCCCCTGTCGCAATCAGGTGCGCATGCGTCATCGCGGCGACAGGTGTCGTCTTAAAGCCGCCATACCCCGCAACATCGATGGTAAAGCCCTCAACCGGCGTCTTCGAAATGATCGGGGTGCCGTCGTGGGTGGTATCGAGCCGGCCGCCCCATTGGCGCAACAATTTCATGCGCTTGAAAATCGGGAAGACCTCGAGCATCCCGGCGTTCGTTGTCTCTTGGATCGACAGTGCGCCACGCTGGGCGTAGGAGGGATAGGGGTCCTCTGCGCCACCGATCACGAGCTCGCCCTTATCCGACTGCATTAGATAGCCGCCATAAGCGCCAAGGACGACGATCGTGTCGAGGATCGGCTTTACGGGTGTCGATGCCCAAGCCTGCAGCGGATGAGTCTTGATCGGCAGGCGCATGCCCGCCATCGCGGCAACCACACTGCCGTGACCGGCAACCGCCATGCCGACCTGCTTGGCGCGGATCGGGCCGCGTGTCGTCTCGACACCGGTGACCCGGCCACCCTCGCGGTTGATTCCGGTGACCTCGCAATTCTGAATAACGTCGACGCCATGGGCATCGGCCATGCGGGCGAAGCCCCAGACGATCGCGTCGTGGCGCGCCATGGCCGCGCGCGGCTGGTAGACGCCGCCAAAGACCGGAAATCGCGCGTTCGACTGGTTTTCGAGGATCGGAACGATACGCTTAACTTCCTCCAAGTTCAGGATCTGATAGTCGGCGCCGTAAATATGCATCGTATTGGCACGACGCAATGCCTGGCGCGTTGCGCCCGCACTCTGGATGAACGAGACCATGCCGCGCTGGCTGAACATGATGTTATAGTTCAGCGCCTTGCTCAGGCCCTTGTAGAGTTCGATCGAGTAGTCGTGGAACGGCACGCTGACATCGCGAAGCATGTTGGAGCGGATGGTCATCGTGTTGCGGCCGCTATTGCCGCTGCCGATATAGCCCATCTCGAGCACCGCGACGTTGGTGATGCCGTGATCCTTGGCCAGATAGTAGGCCGCGCCAAGGCCATGGCCGCCGCCGCCGATGATGATGACATCGTATTCCGGCTTGGGCTCGGGACTGCGCCAGACACGCTGCCAATCGTCATGGTAGCTCATCGAGTTGCGTAGAATGCTGAAAATCGAATAACGCTTCATCTTGTCCCCTGCAAACGGAAGCCCAAGAACGGCGTGACATTCCACAGCGTTCCCAAACAAAATCCCAACTTCATACAGAGAGGGAGAAACCTGTGCGCATTGGCGCCGCAGCAACAACTCAAAACGCGCAAACCAAAGAGCGTGTCGTGATACGCCTCCCGAAGCCCCGTATTTCCCTCCGCTTTTATCGTTTGCTTTACGGAGGCCAGGCCGTTGTCGTGAACCGCGGATGCGGCATCGATAAGCTACGCTATCGCAGAATATAAGCGCCACCAAGCGAATATTTGACGCGGGAGTGCGTAGAAAAACTATATTCAGTCCCGTCATGAAAGAACGCCTGCCATCGCTCAAGGCGTTGCGCGCTTTTGAAGCAGCCGCGCGGCACCAGAGCTTTACAAAAGCGGCGGTCGAACTGCGCGTCACGCCAGCGGCCGTGCGCCATCTCGTGCGCAGTCTTGAGGAAGACTTGGGCGTCAGTTTGCTACGCCGTGCCAACGGACGCATGACACCGGCTGAACCGGCGCTGACTGGATTGAAGAGTCTGAGCGTCGCCTTTGACCTGATCTCCGAGGCCGTGTCTAGGTTTCACGATGGCCGCGACTGGCAAACGCTGACAGCCCGCGTGAGTCCGTCATTCTTGACAAACTGGCTGGTGCCCCGCCTTTATCGTTTCAAGGAGGCGCACGCGAGTATCGAACTTCGGCTCGATGCCTCGTCCACCCCGGTCGATTTCACCCATAAAGACTTCGATATCGCCATCGCATACGGCCACGTAGGTTCCTATCCCGGCCTTCACGCAGACGTACTGTCTGCGCAGGAGGTGTTTCCAGTCTGTAGCCCCGAACTGCTTCGCGGTCCAATTGCGCTACAGACGCCGAACGACCTGCGCCACCACACGCTACTGCACGAGGACTGGAGCACTGACGAAGGTATCTGGCCGGACTGGCCGATGTGGCTGGAAGCGGCCCGGGTTGAGGGGATCGATGCGCTGCGCGGCCCTCGTTTTCCGCAACAGAACCTGGCAACTCAAGCCGCTGCACAGGGACATGGAGTGGCTCTGGGCAGCCCGGTTCTCGTCGACGACGACCTGCTCACCGGCCGACTCGTTAGACCGTTCGACCTCGCGCTCAAAACCGACTTGGGAATCTGTCTGATTTGCCCCATCGAGGCGATCGTTGAACCGAAGGTCGCGGCATTTCGCGATTGGTTGTTGGCCGAGGTATCAGGTTAGGTTTGGCATCAACAGCTGGGCCCCTCGCCGCTACTAGCGATTTGCAGCGACCGCACCTTCGATGATGAGCTTGCCAGCCTCGAAGCGCTTGAAGCTGAAGGGCTTGATCAGGTCATGCGGTTCGTCGTTGGCGAGCAGGTGAGCGAACATCTTTCCCGAGATTGGCGTCGCCTTGAAGCCGCCGGAGCCCCAGCCAACGTCAATGTAAAAACCCTCGAGCGGCGTCTTGGAGATGAGCGGGCTGTTGTCATAGGAGATGTCGATCATGCCCGCCCACTGCCGCAGCATTTTTAGGCGCCGGAGGATCGGAAATATCTCAACCATCCCGCCAACGACATGTTCTGTTACCGGCAGCGTGCCGCGCTGGCCATACGACGGATAAGGATCGGCGCCGCCGCCGATCACCAGTTCACCCTTGTCGGACTGCGACAAGTAGGCGCCATAGCCACCACAAGTGATGACGATATCCAGGATCGGTTTGATCGGCTCCGAGGCAAACGCCTGCAAGGGCTGCGTCTCGATAGGAAGGCGCATGCCGACCATTTCGGCGACAACGCTGGCGTGGCCAGCGACAGCGACGCCGACTTTCTTTGCCCGTATCACGCCGCGCGTCGTCTCCACGCCGGTAACCCGGCCGCCCTCTCGCAACACACCCTTAACCTCACAGTTTTGAATGATGTCAACGCCGCCTGCATCGGCTGTGCGGGCGAATCCCCAGGCCACAGCGTCGTGGCGCGCGATCGCCGAGCGGCGCTGATAGACGCCGGCCAGAACCGGCAGTCGGGCGTTCGGAGTGTTGTGAAGAATCGGGACAAGCCGCTTAACCTGTTCGAATGTCAGCATCTCGTAGTCGGCACCGTAGATGTGCATCGTGTTGGCGCGACGCCTGGCATCCTTGCTGGCACCTGAGCTTTGAATGCACGACACCATGCCACGCTGGCTGAACATGATGTTGTAGTTGAGCTCCTGGCTCAGCTGTTCCCAAATCTCGATTGATTTGTCGAAGAACGGGATCGAGGCTTCGCGCAGGTAGTTGGACCGCACCGTCATCGTGTTGCGGCCGGTGTTACCGCCGCCAAGATAGCCTTTTTCGACCACCGCAACGTTGGTGATGCCGTGATCCCGGACAAGATAGTGAGCCGTCGCGAGGCCATGTCCGCCGCCGCCAACGATAACAATGTCGTATTCGGGCTTGGGCTCCGGGCTGCGCCAAGCCTTCTCCCAAGCCTCATGATAACTACCGGCGTTCCTGAGTAGGCTGAAGATCGAATAGC
>CAZCVU010000295.1:0-4036 GCA_964501745.1 uncultured Flavobacteriales bacterium
ATTGAATGCACCGGCCTGCTGGTTGAGTTCGCGAAATGGGCTCTGCGGCAATGCACCTATGTTGCCGATCGCAAGCTCGCCAATTCGCCCTGCAGCCATCGACAACCGGATGATCGGACGGGCGATGAGGCGCGCCAGAATCACTGCCGCGAAACACGCGATAACGACGGCAAACAAGCCAGCGGCGACGGCGATCTGCAATCGGCGCAGCTCCTGGTTGACCTCGTCGTTGCGGAAATAGGTGCCGACGACGATATGCTTGTCGGTGAAGCCGCGAAGCTCGCGAAACAGAAACACATAGAGCTCGCCACCTGTTTCGACGACATGACCGCTGGTGTCTTCCGGCAGCGTCAGGATCAGCGGAAAATGCTGCTCTGTCTGCTAGATCGAGGCCAGGACAGGGTCGCCGAATTCTTGCAGCGCCGGTAGCGGCCGCTCGACCGAAAGTCCGGCGAATTGGCCGGCCAACTGAGCATGCGCCATCACGAAGTTGCGGTCGTAAAGTATGAAGGCATTGTGACCGACGAGCTCGTTCAGTTCGGCTAGATACTCCGAGATCGCCTTGATCGACACCAGCCCCACCAGCATGCCCCGAAATTCACCGTCCTGATAGACCGGTTGGCGGAAGTTGATGAGTGTCGTTTCCAAGATCTTGCGCCAAATCGGCTCGGCCCACTCCGCGCTTCGGGTCGCCCGTAGCGCCGTGATGGCGTCGCGAACCGCCTGGTCGTCGCGATAGTCGGCCCTGTACGGCGTGGCCTTTCCGTCGCGGCGTAGCACGCCGATCAGCTGGTGGTCGGTATCGATGAATGAAAATATCTCGATCTGCGGCGCTGCGGCCATTGCACCGAGCAGGTGATCCTGAAAGCGCTGGCGGTCGCCGACATCGATTGTGCCGGCTTCGACAAGTCCGGCGATGAAGGCTGCCTGGTCGCTGGCCGGCGTCAGATGCTGCTCGATGCGCGTGACCGCGGAGTCGATCGTCAAACTCGCTTTGTCACTGAGCAGGCTCAGAGTATTTCGTTGGGCGCTCCAGAGGCCGATAAACAATACAGCGGCGACGGAGAGCAAAACTAAAAGACCCAGACTCACCGCCAAGGTGACGGTCAGCGAGACGCCGCGGCGTGAGAACTCGGTGGCTTCCGAGGCCAAGTCCGATACCTCGCCGGTTGCAGTTTGCGGTCTCACGCGGGCCTCGCTCATGGCCTCAGATGATAGGCGACGGCGACAGGCCCTGCCAATCAGCTATTGCCGCTTGTATATATACCGGCGCCGCGCTAAGTGGGCGCAACAGAACCGGCAACCGCGTGGACCAACATTAAACGGGTTTCGGAGATGGCGGAGAACGATCAAATCGTTGCCTGGTGCCAAGGTCGCGGTCGACATGTTCAGGGCATTGGACCACTGATCAATGGCTTTGCAGAACAGCTCGTAGCAGCGGGTGTGCCACTGGCGCGCATGACCATGTCGTGGCAGACGCTGCATCCGCAAGCGCTGGTCGCGGCCTATTACTGGGATGTCGACGAGGGCAGTCGTGAGGTCACGGTGCCGTTTGGGGCGGACCTGACCTCGGCCTATCTCAAGAGTCCGATACGGCCGATTTTCGAGGGCGCCGATGAGGTTCGCCGGAAACTGACGGGGCCATCCGCACAGCTGGATTTCCCCATCCTCGATGAACTCAAGGAGCGCGGCATCGTCGACTACCTTGTCCTGCCGGTGACCTTTAGCGATGACGTGACGCACGCCATGACCTTCGGAGCGGTGGCGGCTGAGTTCTCTGAACAACAGGTATCGCTTATCCGCAGCGCCTTGACCGTCTTCAGTCCGATCGCCGAAGTGCAGGCCGTGCGCCAGATTGCGCGAACAATTCTCGAGACATATCTGGGACAAGCCTCGGGACCAAAAGTGCTGGAGGGGTCGATCACGCGCGGCAACCTCGAAACGATCGAAGCGGCGTTGTGGTACTGCGACCTGCGGAATTTTACCGGCCTCTCTCAGACCCTGCCTTCGGCTGAGATCATCGCCTTGCTGAACGACTATTTTAGCGTCGCGGAAAGCGCGATAGAGACGCACGGTGGCGAGATTCTCAAGTTTATCGGCGATGCCGTACTGGCGATCTTCCCGCTGGATGGCGAGCGCAACACGGCGGAGGTCGTAGGGAACGCGTCGGCGGCAGCCTGCGAGGCTCTGGCGTCAAGGTCCGAGATCGCCGCCGGCAGGCCAGACTTGGATGTCGACTTCGGTGTGGCGCTCCATGTCGGACCTGTTTCCTACGGCAATGTCGGTGCCCCCAACCGGCTCGATTTCACTGTCATCGGCCCAGCTGTCAATCTCGTCAGCCGGATCGCTGGCCTATGCGCTGAACTCAAGGTGCCGTATATCGCCTCCGACGCCTTCGTCACGGCGAGCGACGAGTCATTCCGGCCGCTGGGGACTTTCCCCCTGAAGGGCATCGCTCAACCGGAGGCGGTGTTCACGCTGTCGCCGTAGCTATCGAATGTTCTTCAGGAATCACGGCCTTGTCACTCACAATAGGCCGCGCACGTGGGAGGGTTGAAATTGACAGCAACAACGACTGAAGTGATGCAGGCGCTGGCCGGCATTAGGAATTTAGGTCCCGCTCAAGCCAGATCGCTGCCGCCTGAGATCTATACCTCCGAAGCGTTTCTCGAGCTTGAGAAGGAGGAGATTTTTCGCAAGGAATGGGTCTGCCTCGGCCGGGCTGCTGAAATCTCCAAGCGGGGCGACTATTTCACGACGCAGCTCCTCGACGAGCCGCTGATTGTTGCGCATGGCCAGGACGACAAGCTGCGCGTGCTGTCGAACGTCTGCCGCCATCGCTCGTCCGTCGTCATCGAGGGCAAGGGCAACGCCAGGCATTTCGTCTGTCCCTATCATGCCTGGACCTATGCCAACGACGGCCAGCTGCTGCGCGCGCCATACATGGACCGGGTCAAGGGCTTCGACATCAAGAGCTGCCGGCTGCCAGAGCTGAGCACCGAGATCTGGCGCGGCTATATCTATGTCAACCTGGACGGCAAGGCGAAGCCGCTGGCGCCACGGCTCGCGGGTCTCGAGCCATATCTCGAGAACCGGCACCCGGAAGACATGCTGGTCAGCCTCGTCCAGGATGAGGTGTGGTCGACAAACTGGAAGTGCCTGGCCGAGAATTTCATGGAGGGCTACCACCTGAGTACGGTGCACAGCAAAGCGCTTTACGACATCACGCCGACGCGGCTCTGCGAGAAGGTCGAGCCGGGCGAGGGGTACACCGGCTACAAAGCGCACTACACCCGCAAGTCGCCGCAACGGAAGCCATACCATCCCGACATGACGCCCGAAGAGCGGCGGTTCAGCATGTTCTTCTGGGTATTTCCCTCGCATGTCGTGGGAATCACCTCGAACGGTTCTGCATCGTTGAGCCTGCAGCCCCGCGGCGTTGATGAAGTGGCCAATTGTTGCATCCTGTCATCTTACAAGGTCGATCCCGCAAGACCGCCGGAACTGCGGGCGGAGGGTTTCAACAAGACAATGGACGAAGATCGCGAACAGCTCGATCGGATGCGCCGTGGACTGAGGTCGCGTTACATCGAGCCCAACCGGCTGGGGCCGGCCGATCTCGAAGGCACCGTTTGGGACATGTACCAATATCTGGCTCGTCGGTTGGGAGCTGGCAAGACACGCCGCCAGACAAAGCAAACGCCGCGACTTCGCCGAGTATCCTGACGTTCAGGAAGAGTCGAGCTGGAAGAAAGGCGTGTTAACCTGCAAACGCAAATGCGGCTAGGGGAGTCGAAGATGATGACGGCATCGGCAGAGGTACGCAAGTTACAACAAGCACTTGCCGGAATCAAAGGTAAGGGTATCGGCGGGGCAAGAACGCTGCCGAACGAGTTCTACACCTCCGAGGCGTTTCTCGAGCTTGAGAAGGAGGAGATTTTCCGCAAGGAGTGGGTCTGTCTCGGCCGGGTCGACGAAATCCCCAAGCCCGGCGACTATTTCACCACCGAGTTGATCGACGAACCGCTGATCGTCG
>CAZCVU010000296.1:0-4033 GCA_964501745.1 uncultured Flavobacteriales bacterium
CTTCGGGGCAGAATCCTCATGTCCCATTTCTTTCCCCCTCCCAACAACGGACCTGCCCTCCGAATTACAGGCCTATGACACGCAAGACTGGCCCATACGTTAAGAAGGCAGGAAATTGGCTTGACCTGCCGTACGACTTGATTTCGCTGTAAGCACGACCCACCGCGGTTCTGTGCGGGCACCGCAAGAGGCGTATCAAAACCTGATCCAACGTTCGACGACGGGTAGTCCCATCGCCCTGCGTGCGCAGACATCGAAAAAATGGCTATACGAAAGGCTGGCGACAGTAGTGTTGTTGATCCATATGCACGGTACCATTACAGTCTTGCGCATTTCCCCTTGTCAAGTTCCAATGCGCTGATGGGGCTCTCTAGTCAAAGCGTTCCCGCGAGGGCCTGAAGCCACATTGCCGGACTCAATCATCTGAAACGAAGGACAGTGTTCCCCCTGCTGGTGGGTATCAAGAAGGAGAACTGGACGTTCATGCCTATAAACGAATCCATGTCTGGCGATCGAGCGGTAGGGTTGGTCGAGGAGTCGTGTCTTGCTGGGAAGCACGATTTCGAGGCCACGATCACGTTCGGGCTTCCGGACCGTCAGGAAGAAGTCTGCTCGGTGGTGCCTGAGTCCGCGACAAGTCCACAACCTCAAGTAAGGAACATTCTCTCTGGCTGCCCTAAACTGCCAGGGAAGGAGCATGTTTTGGCAAATTGGCGTTGTCGATGATCGATGCGGCCATAATCGGTCTCGGACGGTGGGGTCAAGCCCTGGTCCAGTCCGTGCAGGGCAAGAGTGACCTCATCCGCTTCACCGCCGGCGTCGACCAGATACCGAGTAAGGCAGCCTCGACGGCGGAGCAGTATGGTTTCCCGTTGGGAGACAACTATGAAGCCGTGCTCGCGGACCCGGCAATCGACGTGGTGGTACTGGCAACACCGCATTCGCAGCATGCCAGCCAGATCATCGCGGCCGCCGCCGTCGGCAAACATATTTTCGTCGAGAAACCGTTTACCTTGACCAAGGCAAGCGCCGAGGACGCGGTCGCGATGGCAAGCCGCGCCGGAGTGGTGCTTGCGCTGGGGGAGAACCGTCGATTCCTGCCCGCTTTCGAGGGGCTACGCCAGCGGCTTGATGCGGGCGTTCTGGGTGAAATTGCCCATGTCGAGGTCTCCATGTCCGGATCCTATGGTTTCTGGTATGCCCTGGGAACCTGGCGCACCACGCGGAAGGAAGCTCCCGCTGGGGGTATGACTAGCGTCGGGATACATATGGTTGACGCCATGATCAGCATGTTTGGTCCCATTGCGTGGGTCGATGCCCAGAGCTTGCGTCGGTTCGTGGAGACGGAGGTCGACGATACCACGTCGATGCTGCTTGCTTTCGAAAACGGCATATCGGGGTATTTGGGCACCTTGGCGGCATCGGCGAAGTATTCACGGTTTCATGTCTTCGGATCCAAGGGATGGGCTAAGATCGACGACGAATCGCGTTTGGAGATCCGTCCCATCGAAGGAGACTCGGAGGTGATCGCGTACCCGCCCTTCGACACCGAACGCGCAGAACTCGAGGCCTTCGCCAACGCCGTCGCGGGAGTGGCTGAGTATCCCCTACCTCTGGATCATGCGGTTCATGGGGTCTCGGTGCTGGATGCGACCGTCCGCTCGATGGCTTCGGGTAAGAGGGAGCCAGTTATCTGATCCCGTTCACCGATCGTGTCGTCAATTTGCGGGCCGTATCTGACCTCACCGGCACGACTATCAATGAGAGGACACCGTCCATGAAAATTACAGATGTGCAGACGATCAGCATTTCACTGCCCTACAATCGCGCCATCGTCTCTAGTTTTCGCGGCAAGCAAGAGGGCGCGAAATCCATCCTGGTCAAGGTGTTGACGGACGAAGGCGTGATCGGCCTCGGCGAGGCCATCGGCCAGCCGCCGTGGAACGACCTCAGCCAAACCATGATCGAGAAGCATCTCAAGCCTGTTCTGCTGGGGGAGGACCCGTTCCGCATCGAACGCCTCACCAAGCGGATGGAGGCGGTCACGACCTATTGGGTCTGGGCATCGGGGTCCTTTGCCGTCAGCGCAGTGGAGATGGCACTCTGGGACATCAAGGGCAAGGCGCTCAATGTACCAGTCTACGAACTGCTGGGCGGTGAGGTCCGCGACAGGATTCCGGTCTCCGGCTACGTCTTCATCGACACGCCGGAAGAGAACGTCAAGCTTGCGCAATACTACATGAGCCTCGGCCTGCCAGGGCTCAAGGTCAAGGTGGGGCGCGATCCTCAGTCGGACATCGACCGCGTGGCGGCCCTTCGCGAGGCGATCGGACCCGATAAGATCATCCGCATCGACGCCGATGGGGCCTGGTCGGCGAAGAAGGCGATCCAGGTCATCAAGAGCCTGATGCCCTACGACCTTGCCCTGGCCGAGCAGCCCGTCCCCGTGCACGACCATGAGGGCCTGGGTCTGGTCCGGCGAAGCGTCGACGTGCCGGTGGCGCCGGATGGTCCTTTGAGGACCCTCGAGGACGCCGTGCGCTACATTCGAATGCAGATCTGTGATGCCCTGGTCATCCGCCCGGAGCAGACTGGCGGCCTGCAGAACTTCCGCCACGTGGCGGCGATGGCCGGCGCCGCCGGTCTTTCCTGCACCTCCGGCAGCGCCGGAACGTCGGGCGTCCTGATGGCGGCCCGACTTCACGCCGTGGCGAGCTGCTCAAACTTTCCTTATCCCAGCGACTCCCACTACTATTTCCTTGCCGATGACGTGCTCAAGGGCGGCATGCTAAAGATCGAGGATGGCGCCATGTCGGTGCCAAAGGGTATCGGTTTGGGCGTTGAACTCGACGACGACAAGGTGAAGGAGTATACAGCCAAGCACGTCCAGACGACCCACTGGGTCTCCGACGAATACATCCCGAAGGCTCCGCGGCACTGGTTCTAGGCTCGGTGTGGCCGCAACCGTGGCGCCGGCGGCTGGATGCCCATCGCGCATGCAACCTATTGAGAACCCAGGTAGGGGTTGATCTCGAATCCCCCCGCCACCGAACTTCGCGAAGGGAGCAAGCGCTCAACGCGAACCGGAGGAACGTAATGAATTTCTGCAGCGACAATGTGACCGGCGTGTCGCCCGAAATCATGGCGGCAATTATCGCCGCGAACGAAGGCTCGGTCATGCCCTACGGAGAAGACGAACTGACGCACCATGTTCAGAGGAAAATCGCCGAGCTGTTCGATGCTGAGGCAGCCGTGTTTCTTGTCGGCTCCGGGACTGTGGCCAACGCGCTCGGTATTTCAGCCATCATCACGTCGTTGGAGGCCCTGTTCTGTCACCAAGGAGCTCATATTCAGAACTTCGAAAACGACGCATCCAGGTTTTTCTCGGGCGGTGCGGAACTGCGTCTGTTGCCCGGTGACCACAACAAGATCAGCGCCCTCGACCTGAAAGCCGCGCTCGAAAGACCGCGCGATACATTGCGGGAGAAGCCTTTGACCGCTGTCAGCATTACCCAGGCGACGGAGCGCGGCACCGTCTACACGGTCGAAGAGGTTCGCGCAATCGCCGAGGCGGCCCATGCCCACGAGCTCAAAGTCCACATGGACGGCGCCCGCTTCGCCAATGCCGTCGCCAGCCTGGGGTGCGCCCCGGCGGAGGTCACGTGGCGCGCCGGGGTCGACGTCCTGAGTTTCGGGGCGACGAAGAACGGTGCCATGGCGGCGGAGGCGGTCGTGCTCTTCGACCACACACTCCCCGAGACGTTCGCTTACCGCCACAAGCAGGCCGGGCAACGGGTCTCGAAGATGCGCTTTGTCGCGGCCCAGTTCGACGCCTACCTGACGGACGATCTGTGGCTGAAGAACGCCCGCCACGCGAACGCCACGGCCTGCCGGCTGGCTGATGGACTGAAGGCCGTCCCTGAAACGCGCATTCACCACCCGGTACAGATCAACCAAGTATTCGCTGAGTTCGCCGCCCCGGTATTTGATGGCCTTTTGGAATGGGGCGACAGCCTCTTGCAGCTTGTTTTTT
>CAZCVU010000297.1:0-4022 GCA_964501745.1 uncultured Flavobacteriales bacterium
AGATCCTCCGTTAAGAAATAGGCTCTGATGTCCCAAATGTTTTGATGACGGACACGGCGCGACGTCAATGCCCGCATTGCAGCGCACAGCGACGAATTGTTCGAAGACATGACGGTCGTCGATGCTTTGGCAGACTTCCTAGTGGACGCGGCGACACGTTAGCGCGCGGATGAACAAGCGATTGAACTGACGTCGAAATAAAACGGTAAGTCTTGCCGATTCCGGCACTTCTTACCCGGCAAGAACTGGTTGTCAGCGTCGCCACGCTTCTCGTAGCCGTCTTTATTTTCCAATAGAAACCAAATAGTTACCGGAAATATCCGGCGTGGCACATGGGTTGCCCATTAGGAGTCACTCAACTGGCGAGGCCGTTCGAGTTCTGACGCTGAGGTCGGATCGGCGGTCGGAAAGCCGGGAGAAGGAGAAGAACAATGGCTGACAAAGTCAACCTATCCGCACCGGTCCGAACGAACCTGCTGACCCTGGTTCGGACGTCGAGCTTGATCGACAGGACCTCAAACCGCCTTGCGACGGGTCTCAAAGTCAATTCGGCGCTCGACGATCCCAATTCATTCTTCGCGGCGCGGTCGCTGTCGTTCCGGGCGGACGACCTGCTCTCGATCAAGGACAACGTCGATCAGTCCGTCAGCGCGATCAAAGCCGCGCTTAACGGGCTCGACGCGATTACCGATCTTATCCAGCAGGCAAAGGGACTCGCCAACAGCGCCAAGGCAACCGGCGACACAAACGAACGTTCGACGTTGGCCGTGCAGTTCAACGCCTTGCTCGACCAGGTCGACTTCCTGGCGAACGATACGAGCTTCAGCGGCGTCAATATGATCCAAGCGACGCCCGACAATCTCGAGGTGACCTTTAACGAGGATGCGACGGCCAATCTCACGGTTACCGGCATCGATTCGACGACCGCCTCTACCGGCATCAACGTCGCTGATGCTGCGAGTGACTGGGCGAACGATACGGTTGTGAATACTGCGTTGACGGCAATCAACTCGGCACTCACGACGTTGCGGACAACCTCCGCGACCTTCGGCTCGAACAACACGATTCTGCAATCGCGCTTGAACTTTACCCAGGAACTGGTCAACACGCTGGAGGAGGGGGCAGGCAAACTGACGCTCGCTGACCTCAACGAGGAGAGCGCCAATCTCCTGGCCCTACAGACGCGACAGCAGCTCGGCCTCAACTCATTGGCGCTTGCCGCGCAAAGCGAACGATCGGTGCTCAGCTTGTTCGGCTAGCCGACTCGAGACAGGGTAAATTGGCAAGAATTGCCTAAATTCTGGGTAATTCTTGCCGGGTTGCCGGTCAGATTTACCCACCTGGTATGGGTATAACAAGCTGGTTTTCGCGGTAATCCAAGGTTTCTTGGGGTAGCCACGCGCCGCCATTGACTGGCATGGCGCTTGCTTGCTATTAGACTGAAGTCGGCGATAGCTATGTCGGCTTGGCTTTTCGGCATGTAGCCGTGTACAAGGGACGAAGTCCTGAGTACGGTGCCAGTAGGCCCGGCCCGGGTACGCAGAATGCGGCCCGTTATTATGTCCTAGAATAGGAGACTCCTAATGGCAGATACAGTTACACTCACTGCTGCGGTTCGCACGAACCTTCTTACCCTTCAACGAACAGCTGATCTCATTGGCCGAACCCAGACCCGCCTTGCGACGGGCCTGAAAGTCAATTCGGCTTTGGATGACGCGAGTGCGTTCTTCTCCTCGCGGGCGCTTTCAAACCGCGCCAGCGACTTGGCAACCCTGAAGGGTGACATCGACCAGTCGGTCAGTTCGATCACGGCGGCGCTTAACGGCATCGACGGCATTACCGAGTTGATCGAGCAAGCGAAGGGTCTTGCAAACAGTGCAAAGGGCACTGGTGATACGAACGAACGTTCTACGCTTGCGGTACAGTTCAATGCACTTTTGGATCAAGTCGACAACCTCGCGAATGACGCGAGTTTCGGCGGTGCGAACTTACTACAGGCGACACCAGATAACCTTGAAGTGACGTTCAACGAAGACAACACCTCGAACATCACTGTTACGGGTATCGATTCGACCACGGCGTCGACTGGCATCAACGTTTCCGATGCCACCAGTGACTGGGCGAACGATACGGTCGTCAACACGGCGTTGACGGCGGTCAACAGCGCGCTTACGACACTTCGAACCAGCGCCTCGACGTTGGGTTCGAACAATACGATCCTACAGGCGCGTTTGTCGTTTACAGAAAACCTCGTGAATACATTGGAGGAAGGCGCTGGTAAGCTGACGCTCGCCGACCTTAACGAGGAAAGTGCCAACTTGCTGGCCCTGCAGACCAGGCAGCAACTTGGTATCAACTCGCTGGCCCTCGCCGCGCAAAGCGAGCGGTCGGTGTTGGCATTGTTCGGCTAACACTTGGCGCATACCGCAGTGGAGATGGTGGGGCCTCTGGCCCCACCATTTTTTTGTGCTAACTCAGCTCAGCTTGGGATTTCCGGTGCCGGTTCGCGCGAAAGCACGTGTCGTGGTATGGTAATTGCACTTCCTCTACGTATCGGAATGGATCGTGGCGATGCTGCGAAAAACGCCGATACCTGCTAGCGGGTTCGTAACATGCCCTTGAAGTTGATACTGAAACCGAATGAGAAAGTCGTCATCAATCAGGCAGTTATCGTTAACGGTGGCGAGAAATCGGAGATCATTCTTGAGAACAAGGCGAGTGTGCTTCGCGAACGAGACATCATGCCGGAAGAACGTGCGGATTCGCCAGCTAAGCGGATCTATTTCGTGGCCCAGATGATGTACATGTTTCCGACTAACACTCGCTACTACCAAGACAAATTCAACCAACTGGCTAAGGAGTTTGTAAACGCAGTTCCAAGCTCCACTCCGATAATTCTGGAGATCGGCGAAGGTATCATTCGTGGCAATTTATACGCCGCCCTAAAAAAATGTCGCAAGTTAATGCGATACGAGGAAGAGGTGTTGAGCAATGTCACAAAGCAACATTAGTCAGGCCTACAACAGTTCTCAAAAACTCGGTGCGTCAGCCAGCCAGACCGAGGCGCGGGCCTTGCTGGAAACCGCCCGGCGAATGGCTGTCGCCAAAGAGCGGATGGAAGACCTCGACGAATATCGCGCCGCGCTGCGGTTGAACTGGCGGCTTTGGACGATCTTCCAGGCCGACGTGGCATCCGACGAGAATCCGCTTCCTCCTGGGATCAAGGCCAACATCCTGAGCCTTAGCGTGTTCATCGACAAGCACACCGTCGGCGCGCTGACCGAACCCGAAGAGCGCCGGCTTGAGGTATTGATTAACATCAACCGCAACGTCGCGGCCGGTCTTATGGCCAATCCCGAGGGCGATGAAGTTCCGAAAGAGGAAGCGGCGCCCCGCGCACCGCTACAACCGGTCGAGACCGGAGATATCGTGGCCTAGTTGGGCCTCACCAGGGTACGCACCTAACCGAAAGAACGACCATACGCCTGCGGAATTTTCACGTGGGCGTCGATTTCCCTGTTTCAAAAGTCGAAGGTTAAGCGACTAGTGAATCGCATTCGCTGGACGATCGCCGCTATTTGCATCACGGCAAGGTCACCCCTGCAGAACATCGGCGACGTGTCGAGACGTACGGCCAAATCGCGCTATCGTTACGGTGACTAAGCTTGGCGTTCAGCCCGAGCGGGTTGCGGCGAATTCCGTCAATTCGCCGGCAACTTGCTCCACGACGGAACTCCATGCACCCGGTTGCTCTTGCCGGAACAGCCGCATTGTCGGGTACCAGGGGCTATCGGCCCGGTCGCGCAGATAGCGCCAATCGGCGGCGTACCCCAGCATAACCCAAACCGGCCGTCCGAGGGCGCCGGCCAGATGGGCAACCGCCGTATCGACGGTGATCACGAGATCGAGTGCTGTGACGGCTGCGGCGGTGTCCGCGAAGTCGTGCAGTTCAGTTCCGAGGTCGGTTACGGTTGCCGCATCCGGCAGCACCGATGCGTCCACACCGATCTGCAAACTGAAGA
>CAZCVU010000298.1:0-4012 GCA_964501745.1 uncultured Flavobacteriales bacterium
GACATCACGCCCGCCCCTGCCGGAAAAATGACCCGTGGGATCCGCAACTTGCGGGCAATGCGCAGGGCGTGAATGGGTCCCGATCCGCCGAACGCCACCATGCTACTCGAGCGGTAGTTGAATCCCCGTCGCGCCCCATGCAAGCGAAATGCGCGGGTAACTTCCTCGTTAATGGTCTCGTGGATACCCCATGCCGCGCGGACAACGTCAAGGCCGATCTTATCGGATACCGTTGAGCGAATGGCGTTCTGTGCCAACCCCAGCGACAGCGACATTTTGCCGCCTAGGAAATAATCGGGGTTTAGGTATCCGAGAACCAGGTTGGCGTCTGTAAGCGTGGCATCGCACCCGCCAAGACCATAGCAGGCGGGTCCCGGATCCGCGCCGGCGCTGTCAGGCCCGGTGGCAATGACGCCCCGTGGGTCGGCCCTGGCGATGCTGCCGCCGCCGGCACCGATCTCGATCATATCGACGACCGGCACTTTCAAGGGCAGACCGCTGCCTTTCCGGAAGCCATAGACGTGGGCGACCTCCACCTCATCACGCCGGAGCGGGACATGATCGCGGATGATCGCACCTTTTGCCGTCGTTCCCCCCATGTCGAACGACAGAATGTTGGGCCAGTCCAGGAGACGACTGTGGTAGGCGCTCATCAGCGCTCCGGCCACCGGCCCTGACTCAATCAATCTCACTGGAAATCGCCGTGCGACTTCGGGAATCGCGATGCCGCCGTTGGACGTCATGACGAAGAGTTCGCCACGAAATCCCAGTTCCGCGATGCCGCTTTCCAGCGATCGTAGGTAGCGGTCTACCATGGGCTGGGTGTAGGCGTTCACGGTCGTCGTGGTCCAACGCTCGAATTCTCGAATAAATGGGCTCACTTCAGATGAAACGGACAGATATAGCTCAGGATACTCCGCTTCGATTAGTTTGCGGACCATCTGCTCGTGCGAGGGGTTCGCGTAGGAATGAAGAAAGCATACGGTGATTGCTTCGATGGCGTACTCGCGGCGCAACTCGGCGATATCAGCCCGAACTTCGTCGAGCACCAACGCAGTTTCGACCTGGCCATCGAAACCAATGCGCTCCGTGACCTCGCGGCGAAGGGGCCTTGGGACCACTGGCGCGGGGAAGCGAAGGCGAAGATCGCTTACCTCGTAGCGCTGCTCCTTGGCGATATCCAGGGCATCCCGGAATCCCGCCGTCACCAGCATGCCGGTTACGGCTCCTTTCCTTTCGATGATGGCGTTGGTAACAAGCGTGGTTCCGTGCACGATCATCGCTACTTGGTCGATCGGGCACCCACTGCGCTCCAACAGATCCCTGGCGCCACCGAGAACGGCTACGGACGGATCCCGCGGCGTGGTCAGGACCTTGTGGATTGTCATCGCCCCGCTGTCCTGATCGATCAACGCAAAGTCCGTGAACGTTCCGCCAATATCGACGCCAAGCTGAAACGTCATTGGGTCTCCTCGATTCCGTTGGCTGGTGGTCCGAATTCAACCGATGGCACCCCCACGATCGCATTTCCGATGATCGGCATCGTTCACGTCTTCGCCGCCGCCGTTGCGGCCGGCCAAATAGGCGGGTGACACGACCCGGCAAATCGCCGCTGTTTTTGCCTATGCACAGAACTCCAAGTTCGATAAAGTTGCTCTCTGCCCCGCTGAGCGGTAGGGCCAAGAACAGAACTAACGCATATGCTCGCAACGCGAGTCAACCGAGCCAACATGGAGGAGCGACTATGAGTGTCATGAGAAATGCCGCAGTTTGGACCATTACTTCCTTAAGTGCGGTCGCCATTCTCGGCGCTGTCAACACCGCCCATGCGATCAAAATGAATTTGGGAAACCCCAATCCGGCCACGTCGCTTTCGGGCGAGACCGACCAGATGTTCACCGATCTGGTGAGGAAAAAGACCAACGGGACCGTAGACATTACACCCCATTTCGGCGGCGCGCTTGGCTACAAGGGCCGGGACCAATACACCGCCGCGGAGGATGGGGCGATCGCCTTCGCGAGCACGCCTTTCGACAAGATTGTTGGCTTCGCGCCCATCTACGCTCTGCAATCGCTTCCATTTCTGACTCCGACCGTCGCTGAGACCAAGGCGATGTTCGACGTCGCCAAGCCCTACTACGATAAGGCATTCAGCGGCGCAAATCAGACCCTCCTTTATGGGGCCCCCTGGACACCCCAGGGTATCTGGGCGAAGAAGCGCATCAGAAGCGTCGCGGACCTCAAGGGCCTCAAAATGCGCGCTTATGACGTGACCGGCCTCAAGACCTTCATCGCGGCTGGTGCAGCCCCGGTGCAGCTTTCGTGGACGGACGTGGTGCCGGCTCTCAGTACCAACACCATCGAGGCCGTGCTGACCTCCGACGAGAGCGGGGTCAATGGCAAGTTCTGGGAATACGGTGTGAAGTACTTCAACTTCCTCGGCTATTCCATGGGGATCAGCGCCGTCACCATGAACCGTGATCGCTACAAAAGTCTCTCTGCCGATCAGCAGAAGGCCATACGCGACGCGGCTGCCGAGTCCGAGGCTTGGGCCTGGGAAAAGGCCAAAACGCGGGTCGCAAAAAACAAGGCGATCATGCTCAAGAACAAAGCCGAGTACATTACGGATGTTCCGGCGCAGGTCATCGACCACCTGAAGAAGGCGGGGGCACCCCTGCTCGATGAGTGGAAGGAGAAGATGGGTCCGGAGGCCGACGAAATTCTCGCCGCCTTCAAGAAGAAAATGGGCACCATGTAGGTTGCTTGGCGCTCCATGGGGGATACCGCACCGCGGTGTCCCCCTTCTCCGGCCCCGCGCGGTTGGTTTGACGGAATGGAGAACGGCACCTCCCATGAAAGCATTCCAACATACTGTCTATACGGTTTCCCGCTTTGGCGCCTATGTTTCGGCGCTGATCTGCGTTTCTATGCTGGCTCTCATCCTGCTGGAGATCGTGCTGCGGTCGTTCTTCGATACGTCCACCTTTCTGATGGATGAGTTTGTCGGCTATGGGGTAGGCGCCATGGCCTTCCTCGCCCTAGGATACTCGCTCGAAAGTGGCGCGCTTATTCGGGTCAACCTGATTCTGAAACGCCTTCGCGGCCGGGTGCGCCAAGCCGCCGAGATCCTCTGCACCTTCGCGACCCTCGCCGCCATGGTCGTTCCCATCTGGTTCTTCTGGCTAAGTATCATGCGCCACTACAAGCGCGGCTACACTAGCGGAACGTATGCCGACGTCCCGGCGTACATTCCCGAAAGTATTCTGCTGATTGGCATGATGTTGTTCTGGATTCAGTTGTTAGCTTACGGGTTGCGGGTGTTGGCGGGTCAGGTTGACCTTAGTTCGGAACGCGCCGTCGACCTTGGCGGCAAGTAGTGACTTGAGCGAGGCGGATGGAAGCCCTGGTATCCACCGTCGTCGTCGTCCTATTGATGGTCCTTTACCTCGGACTCGGCACCTGGATCTTCGCCGGTCTGTTTCTGGTCAGCATGACCGGGCTGATCCTAATTCTCGACATGCCCCTCTCCCAACTGGGAGCCATCATGAAGGGCAACATCTGGAATCGGGCGAGTACCTGGGAACTCGCCGCCATACCCTTGTTCGTGTGGATGGGCGAGATGATCTTCCGGACGGACATCTCGGATCGGATGTTCCGCGGCCTTGCGCCTTGGGTCGACCGAATTCCCGGCCGTCTCCTGCATACCAACATCCTGGGCTGTACGTTGTTCGCCGCGGTGAGCGGCTCAAGCACGGCCACGACGGCGACCATCGGCAAGATCACCACGGTGTCGCTTATCGAGCGGGGCTACGACGACAAGCTCGCCATCGGCTCCATCGCCGGCGCCGGTACGTTGGGGCTGATGATCCCGCCGTCCATTGTCATGATCGTTTATGGCCTCTTGGCGGAGCAATCCATCGCGCGCCTGTTTGCCGCTGGGATGTTCCCGGGTCTGCTCGTTGCGGCGCTCTACAGTGGCTACACAATGATACGATGTATCCTTCGGCCCGAG
>CAZCVU010000299.1:0-4009 GCA_964501745.1 uncultured Flavobacteriales bacterium
GGATAGTTCAGCGCGGGCAGGATGATGATGCGCCCATTGATGGCAGACGGATCGAGTTCCTGGAGCAACCGGCGCAGGATGATCTGCCCCTCGTGTTCATCGCCATGTGTGCCCGCGGTCAACAGGATCGTCGGCCCCTTACCGTTGACGAGCACGGCAATTGGGATTGGAATAATGCCGGCGTCGTGCACATGGTCTGGATATGTCAGGCGCAGGAAGGAAACCTGCTTTCCCTGCTTCTCGAAATCTATGTCGCAAGAAATGCTGGATCGCCGTGCGTCCATTTGTCTCCTCCCGTTATCGAAACCGAATTGAAAGGCAAGCTAAAACAGCTCGAACACGCCAGAAGCACCTGGGTGCGCGTTCGGCATTGCCGGTGGCTAAATGATCTCGTCGCGCGAGATATCGCTTGCCGTCGTGAACAAATAGTGGCCGCGCTGAACGATAGCTGGTACGCGGGCCTGGGTGATCAATCCGGCGCTCGGGAAGCAAACTTCAACGGAGGCGCGGGCGGGATCGTCGCGTGGGTGGATGCAGCCGGCAAGCTGGCCCTCTTCAACGGTATCTCCAAGCGTGCAATACGGTTCGAAAATGCCGCCGGCCGGTGCGCATACGTCGCCGGCACCAGGTTTATCATCCATGGCAACGAAGCGCGTGTTTGGGAGATCGTTGTCGGCAGGGTCTGGCGCCAGGATACCGAGATGGCGCAGGACGCGGTAGACGCCCTTGGTTCCGACCTCGAGTGTCTGTGGATTGACGCCGCCACTGCCGCCAAGTTCGGTCGAAATCGCCGCCACCCCATGCCCGTTGGCGGCGGCCAAATCGACGGCGGCGCGGGCGGCGGTCGCGCCGACGACAACGGTCAAGGGAGCCGCGAACGCCTCAGTCATCGCCAGTCTGCGCGCCATCAGACCGGGGTTGCTGTCCTTGCACAGGTAGATGCAAGGCAGGCAGCGTGCTTTCCTGCCGCCGGAATGGAAATCGATCGCTGCATCGCAAAGCGGGAAGATCGTGCTGTCGACGAAATTGGCTACCGCCAGAGTTGGGCTGCCATCCGCTTCACCGGGAAATACCCGGTTCATGTTGCCATCGTCGAGCGGCGAATTCATCTCGCTGGCGAGTACGGCAGGGTAGTTGAGGGAGGGCATGATGATGACGCGGCCGCTGACCGAGTTCGGATCGAGCCCGTGAATCATTCGCCGTAGGATGAGCTGACCTTCGTATTCGTCGCCATGCGTGCCGCCGGCAAGCAAGATTGTCGGGCCTTCGCCGTTTGCAATGACAGCGATCGGGACCGGAATCACTCCATAGGCGTGCTTGTTGTCGGAGTAGAGCAGGCGCAGGAAGGATATCTGCCGCCCTTTCTGCTCGAAATCGACCTCGCAGGATATCGAGGAGCGCCGCGCATCCATTAGCTTTTCTCCCAGTTTCCCAAGCCCCTAAATCCAGTCGGCTTGTTCTTCTCGAGCGATCTGGCCGGGACTATTTAATTGTGAGTCAGCGATGCTTATATAGAGAATGTCACCCATTGGCACTGCTAGGGACGCGATGTGACGGATGCCGTAGTACGGCGTACCAAGGACAAGGGTCATCGACCCCCCTGCCGATACATCACAGATTGCGCTGACAGTCGCGGCGGTATCGAGCGGCCTCGATCCCGACTAGTCGAGCGACTGGGATACGCTCGCTGTACTCGAGGGCGTAATGGACTTCGACATCGACCGCGATATTCTGGTCACTCCAGTCGACCCTGATAACCACTAGCAAATACCACCCCGCTCTAGTCGGCCGAGGCCACGAAATCGCCGCCTTGCCATCAGGACGGTAGATGATGCGTGATTACCCTCTCTAGCGCCGGGCGCTCGAGCACTGACGTGACGGTACGCCGGACGTTCGCGTATTCGTCGATCGTATCGGGAAAGATTTCCGGCCATAGGGCCTGGGTCGCGAGGCAGATGTCGCAGGCGCTGAAGTGGGAGCCGAGAAAGTACGGGCCAGCTTCCAGTGCATGGTCGAGCACCTCCCAGATGACCTTGAGCCGTTCCATCGACGCTTTCTGGAAACGCGTTTTGTCCTCCTGACCGTCGAAGTAATTCTCGGGATGGAACTGGATGAATACTTCGGGCTGCAGCGTGCTGTGCAGATAGAACAGCCATTGATGATAGAGTCCCCGGGCGGGGTCACCGGGCGGTGGCGCGAGCCTGGCGTCCGGATGGCGCTCGGCCAGATAAGTCACAATCGCCCCGGATTCGAATATCGTGCCGTCTTCCGTCGCCAGCGCCGGCACGCGGCCGTGGGGGCTGACCTTTAGAAACTCGGGGTCGCGTCTCGTCGGGCCGGGGCTAAGATCGACCTGGATCAGCTCGTAACGGGCGCCAATCTCCTCCAACATCGCGTGCGCACTAATTGCATAGGTGTTGGGCGCTGAATAGAGACGGTACATCGGGGTTCCATGTGCAGCTCGGTCCGCCACCGAGCGCGGCTTTGGTCGTCGAAACGGCGTTCACCATAGGGCGGGCGCCGCGGCCGCGAAAGGCGAAAACAATCTGGCCGGATCGATGCCCACCAGACGCGATCGGGTTTAGAGTCTCTTTCGTGGCCGTGCTCGAGGGTGTAATGGACTTTGACATCAAGTGCGATGTTCTGGTCGATCCGGTTGACCCCGGTAATGCTCGGCGGCCACCCAATCTGCTCTAGTCAGCCGGCATCTGCCGCGTCACAATGGTCTCGGCTTGGTCCAATCCATGCGCTGGAAGCGTGGCCAATATGGCGGAACGGATACAGACCGACACCGTTGTCGTGGGTGGCGGCATCATGGGCAGTGCGACGGCATTGCATCTGCGTCAGCTTGGACAGCAGGTCGTCCTGCTGGAGCGTGGATTTGTCGCGTCGCAGGCGAGTGGCGCGAGTTTCGGCAATATCCGGCTGCAGGGCCGCCACCTTTTACAGCTTCCTTTGGCCTGGCGCTCGCGCCGCATTTGGGACCGGCTCGAAGAATTGGTCGGCACCGACTGTGAATTTGAGAACTGCGGCAATCTGCAGGTATCCTACTCGGACGAGGGCATGGCGGCGCTCGAGGACTATGCCCGGGCCGCTTTCGACTACGATCTCGAGGTGGAGATGTTGGGGCGCAACGCCATCCGCCAGCGCTTCCCCTATCTGAGCGAAGAGGTGATCGGCGGATCGTGGACGCCGCAGGACGCGATCGCCAACTCGCGCCAGGTCGCCCCCGCCTTTGCCCGGGCCGCCCGCCATGCCGGCGCCCGCATCGAAGAATTCTGTGAGGTGTCAGAGCTCGAGCACGACGGAAATCATTTTATCGTGAGTACAAAACGCGGCCTCGAGGTGCGCGCGAGCGCCGTCGTCAACTGCGCTGGCGCGTGGGGCGCCTGGATTGCCGAGCGCTTCGGTGAGCGCGCCCCGATATCGGCGGAAGGACCACAACTCGGCGTGACTGAGCCGATGCCTTACTTCCTCGATACGGTGCTGGCCGTGACCGGCGGTGAGTATTCAGAAGATGGCAAGCTCAAGCCGTCGGGCGCTTATCTGCGCCAGCATCCCCGCGGCAATATCGTCTTTGGCGGTGGCGATCACAGCTTTCCGTCGATGGATCCGCCGCGCTCGCGAGCAATTCCCGAAACCTATTCGAGGTTGCGCGAACCGCTGAGCCGGCTCGTCCCGGGCCTGCGTTCGGCGCAGATTATCCGATTCTGGAGCGGTATCGAGGGCTACCTGCCCGACATGTCGCCGATCATCGGCCCAAGCGCCACGACGCCGGGCCTGTTTCACGCCTTCGGTTTCTGCGGCCACGGGTTTCAGCTCGGCCCGGGGGTTGGCGCCGTGATGGCCGACCTGGTTGCCAAGGGTGCGACCGACACGCCGATCGATGCCTTCAATATTTCTCGGTTTGGGGCGGCCTGAAGTCACGCCAAGCAGATTCAGCGCCTCGTCAGTGAACGGTTGACACAGCCGCCGCGAATCGCTCAACTTCGGCAACATCAATAGCAAA
>CAZCVU010000300.1:0-4009 GCA_964501745.1 uncultured Flavobacteriales bacterium
GCTGGTCGTCTGGCTGATGCTTGCCGACCGAATGACTCCGGCATTTTGGATTTTCGTGTTGGCGGGACTCTCCGACGCCGCTGACGGCTTTATTGCAAAGCGCTTCAACTGCGTGACGGAATTTGGCCGCTACCTCGATCCGATTGCAGACAAGGCGCTGTTGGTGAGCGTCTATGTGACGCTGGGCCATGCCGGATATCTGCCCAACTGGCTGGTTATTCTGGTGGTTTTCCGGGACGCCTTAATCGTTGGCGGCATTCTGTTCCTCCGCCAGTTGGATGGACCCGTGCGACTGCAGCCGCTGTTCATCAGTAAACTCAATACAACGATGCAGATTGTTCTCGCGGCGGCTGTCCTCGCGGTATTGGGGATCGATGCGCCGGACTTTGGCGTGGTTGATGTACTGATGCTTGTTGTCGCGGCAACGACAACGGTATCCGGCATCGCCTATCTGATGCGTTGGGGGCTGGGGCCGGCGGCGGTCGCTGCGGTGCGGCGTAAGGAGGCCGCACGGAAAGCATCAACGCGGCCGGCTGCCAATGACAAACAGACAAAAGAACGGGTCGTTGGATGACGGTTCAACAACGTACCGCCGCCTGGATCGTTGGCTTCGCAGTCTTTCTCGCCGCCGTGTTTGTATTGCGCGGCGTGCTGTTGCCGTTTGTCGCTGGAATGGCCGTCGCCTACTTTCTCGATCCAGCCTGTGACCGCCTGCAAGCGCTTGGCTGCTCGCGGACCTTGGCGACGACTTTGATTACCGCATGTTTCTTCCTACTGCTCACGCTCGTCTTCGTGTTAGTCGCACCACTTCTCCACGCCCAAATTGTCGCCTTCGCCGAGCGCGTGCCGGCCTATCTCAGCGCACTCGACAAGGCAGCGGCGCCGGTGATGGCGTTCCTATCACAGTATACGGACGTCGATAGCGGGACGGAGTTGCGCCAGGCCCTCAGCGGCTATTCGGCTGACATCATGCGTTGGGCCAGCCGGCTGCTTGGCCAGCTTTTGAGCGGCATCGATGCGCTGGCTGGGCTGGCTGCGCTCGTCGTCATCACGCCGATCGTCACGTTCTACCTGCTGCGCGATTGGGATAGCATCGTCACGCGGGTCGATCACTGGTTGCCGCGCGCGCAGGCAGCAACGATCCGGGAGCAGGCGGCCCTTGTCGACCAAACGCTGGCCGCCTTCGTTCGCGGGCAATCTCTGGTCTGCCTTTTGCTCGGCGTCTTCTATGCCGTCGGCCTGTCGGTTGTCGGGCTCGAATTTGGAATAATCGTTGGCTTCACAACCGGCTTGATCTCGTTCGTTCCCTATTTCGGTATGCTGCTGGGTTTCCTCGTCGGTACCGGCATGGCGATCGCACAGTTTGGCGAGCTGGTTCCCGTTCTGCTGGTCGCCGGCGTTTTTCTGGTAGGGCAGTTCCTGGAAGGAAACTTCGTAACGCCGAGAATCGTCGGCAAAAGCGTCGGTCTGCACCCGGTCTGGGTAATATTCGCCTTGCTCGCCGGTGGCGCGCTGTTCGGATTCCTGGGCTTGTTGCTGGCAGTGCCAGTGGCAGCGGTCGTTGGCGTGCTCACGCGCTTCATGCTGTCGCGCTATCTTGCAAGCGCCCTTTATTCGAGCACGGTGGCCGCCGCCAAATCAGACGACCAAGCGACTGATCGCAGTGAAGGAAACGAGGCGTGACGGCGCAATTGCCGTTGTCTTTGGGACATCGGCCCGCCCACGGCGATAGCGATTTTCTTGTTGCGCCATGCAACCAGGATGCAGTTGCCTGGCTCGACCGTTGGCCCGAATGGCCGGGACCGGCACTAGCGATCCACGGTCCGGCGCGCTGCGGCAAGACTCATCTCGCGCACGTCTGGCAGGCCCGTAGCGGTGCAAAGCTCATCACGCCTGGTCATTTAACGACGCATGCACTGCCCGACACACTGAACGGCGTAACGGCCTGCATTATTGACGACGTTAATGACGGCATTGACGAACGGGCGCTGTTGCATCTTCACAATCTGCTGAGCGAACGCAGTGGTCACCTGCTGCTGACCTCGCGGGAACCGCCGGCGAGATGGCCGCTTACGATTGCGGATTTGCGTTCGCGCATGAACGCCGCGTCGGCGGTCAGGGTTGGCCGGCCCGACGACGCACTGATTGGGGCCGTTCTGATCAAGCTCTTCGCGGACCGGCAGCTGCGTGTGGGAAGTGACGTCATAGGCTTTTTGCTCGCTCGTATTGAACGATCGTTTGCTGCTGCACACCGTGCGGTTGCCATGTTGGACGAGATGGCGCTTGCCAGCCATCGCCGAATAACGGTGCCGCTGGCGCGTGAGCTCGTCGAGCATCTGGAAACAGAAGGGGAATAGGCATGGATCTCGGAATTGGGGGCCGCACGGCAATCGTTTGCGCGGCCTCAAAGGGACTTGGAAAAGCGTGTGCGATGTCGCTTGCGCGTGAAGGTGTTGCGGTGACGATCAATGCCCGAACCGCCGAGACGCTTGAGGCCACCGCCGACGAGATCCGCGCCGTAACAGGGAGTAGTGTGACAGCGGTCGTCTGCGACATCACCAGCGATGAGGGACGAGCCAGGACGCTCGAGGCATGCCCAGATCCAGATATCCTGGTCAACAACGCAGGCGGACCGCCGCCGGGTGATTTTCGTGATTGGGATCAGGAAGTGTGGTTCAAAGCGCTTAATGCCAACATGCTGACGCCGATCTTCCTAATCAAGGCTACGGTCGACAAGATGATTGATCAGGGATTTGGCCGGATCGTCAACATCACTTCGGGCGCGGTCAAGTCACCAATTCCAGTGCTTGGCCTATCAAACGGTGCGCGCGCCGGATTGACTGGATTTGTCGCCGGTGTCGCACGCGAGACCGTGCGCAACAACGTGACGATCAACAATCTGCTGCCGGGTTCATTTGCGACCGACCGCATCATGGACACGATTCGCGCCGAAGCTGAGCGCGAAGGTACAACGGTTGAGGAAATGAAGGAGAATAGGGCGCAACGCAATCCCGCCGGTCGGATCGGTGACCCCATTGAGTTTGGCGAGGCGTGCGCGTTCCTGTGTGGCGTCAATGCCGGTTTCATCACCGGCCAGAATCTGCTGATCGACGGCGGTGCATTTCGCGGCACGCTGTGACGCGCGATCTTCAAACCGCATGGGCGTCTCTCCCGCCGGCCGATATCATCCTGCGTACGGACCTCGTGGTCGGGCAGGCGCGTCAAGCGGTCTTCGAGAACTGCCTGGCGCGCGTCCATGCAACGCAGCAGGCGTTTGCCGATTGGGTGACCGCACGCACCGCTAGCAACCGTTCGGCGCTCGAGCAAGCCTGGAAGGCTTTTATGACGCTTACGCCTTTTTGGCAGGAGTGGCAGTAGCGCGGTGAGGGTTAGTTGGCGACCCCGTCTCCGACCGGGACGATAAGGCGCACCAATCGGCCGGTACCTTTCTTAACATCGGCCCATTTTTCCTGGTCGAAGCTGATCTCGGCCAGCGCTGCAGTCGGAAAGCTGCCATTGAGGCGCTCAAGTTCTTCCGGGTCGCCGTCACCTGCTAGTGTCGAAGCGAGACGTGCGACGCCGGGGCTGTGACCGATTAGCATCACCCGGAGCGCTGGGACATCGAGGCGGTTCAAGCGTGCGATGAGCTGCTCGGCACTGGCAAGATAGAGCGCTGAATCCACGTGAATAGCGACGTCGCCATCCAAGTGAGGGAGCAGTAATCCGAGTGTCTCGCGCGCGCGGCGGGCACTCGAGCCAAGGATCGCCTGTGGCGCCAGGCCGATCCGTCTCATATACTCGCCAATCTGGCTCGCCTCAGCGTGGCCGACAGGCTCAAGTGGTCTATCGACGTCTTCTACGCCCGGCTGGTTCTGATGTGCCTTTGCGTGGCGTACGATATAGAGATTCAGCATACAGACATCTCAGTCTTGAATTCGGCAAACCTGTGTTTTCTTCCGCTGTCGTACGACTCCACAGAGTACTTGTTCTGCCAGGTGGATCCGGCTTT
>CAZCVU010000301.1:0-3986 GCA_964501745.1 uncultured Flavobacteriales bacterium
CGTCATCAAATCATTGACTCATCTGGGCAATGCGGGCTAATAACCTCCATTAGCTGGCGCGCAGTGTGAAATACGCCAATGGAGTGGGCAAATCGGGTGTGGGTAGCGCCGGGAAATACCATTTCACTGAAGCCTAGCTGGCGAATGCGGCGCATGCGCTGAAACGGCTGGGTTTGAATAACTTGCCAAAGAGTTTGCTCAAATTGGTCCGGTCCGAACCTGATTAGGTTGTGTAATGGATCACGGACGCGTTCTGGTTTTGCGGAACTGGGCATAGGGGTGTCGCGTATGAATTCGCTTTAATGATCTTTGCGCTAGTTTAGGTTGTCAGATCGGAGTCTAAATACCTTTTTACGTGGCATGAAGGGAGAAAACACGGTGCCTCTCGTGTTCATCTTCCGAGCTTTTGGTCGGATCGCCGGGTGACGAAGGTTGGCTGGGGGACCTGGATTCGAACCAGGATTGCACGGTTCAGAGCCGTGAGTTCTACCGTTAAACTATCCCCCATTCCGCAAGGCACCGATGACCCCGAGAAAGTCACGGGCTTGTAGCATATGCCATACACGCTTGTGTAGCAGCCGACTCGCTTCGGCGCAGGGTCGGCGACCGCTTGCAGCGAATTGGCGCGCGACTGACTTTGGTTTACGATATCGCCGCAGGGAGAGGCAAAAGGACGTCTGCCAGGCGCGGACGTAAGGCGACGGATGGTCACCTACGTCAGAAAACGGAAGCGCAACGGAGATGCGCGCCGGAAGCCGAAGGGCAATGGGCACGGCCCGGCCTATGCTGCGCTCGATCTCGGCACCAACAACTGCCGTCTGCTGGTGGCGCGGCGGGCGCCAAAGGGCTTCAACGTCATCGACTCCTTCTCGCGGATCGTGCGCCTCGGAGAGGGACTGGGCAATTGCGGCTACTTGTCGGAGGCCGCCATGGTCCGCACCATCGCTGCACTTCGCGTCTGCGCCGGAAAACTGAAACGTAACAAGGTTCGGCACATGCGCAATGTTGCAACCGAGGCCTGCCGCAAGGCGACGAACTGCAGCGAGTTCGTCGATCGTGTGCGCGACGAAACCGGACTCGAAATCGAGATCATACCGAGCTCGGAAGAAGCCAGGCTGGCGCTGGCAGGATGCGTTCCTTTATTCGATGGTCGGCGGCCAAAGATCTTGGGATTTGATATTGGCGGCGGCAGTACGGAGCTTGTCTGGCAGGAGATGTGCGCCGGATCGGTGAAGACGTTGGGCTGGGTTTCGATACCGGTCGGCGTCATGACCCTGACAGAGCGCCATGGCAGCGGTGCGAAATCGGTAGCCGAATATGCGGAGATGGTGGCGGAAGTCGACGCTCAATTTGAGCCGTTTTGTGCCGAACATGGGCTCGATAAAGTAGCAGCGCGAGATGAAGTGCAGATGGTCGGAACCTCAGGCACGGTAACCACGCTCGCAGCGATGGACCTAGGGCTGCCGCGCTATGACCGCACGCGCGTAGACGGCGCCTACTTGGATTTTGCCGTTGTACGTCAGCTTAGCGATCGGCTGCGTTCAGCGGGGATCGCCGACCGGGCTACCTATCCATGCATCGGCCCGGAGCGCAGCGACTTGATGATCGCCGGTTGTGCAATTCTTGAGGCGATCTGCGCGCGTATGCCGGTCGGACGTCTGCGGGTCGCCGATCGCGGTGTGCGTGAAGGCATCCTGCTCGAACTCATGCAGGCTCCTACTATCCCGACCAATGGTGCTGTCATTGGCGCGTGACAAGCGCAGCGGCGGCAAATCCAGAACTGGGATTCGTGGCCACCGGACGGCGCGTAGTGTGGTCAAATCAGCCAAGCGGCGCAGCGCCTCGTCCAGACGATGGCTGACGCGGCAAATAAACGATCCCTATGTTGCTGAAGCCAAGACCGCAGGATACAGAAGCCGGGCCGCGTACAAACTCGTGCAGCTCGAAGAGAAATACCGATTATTACGGCCTGGCGCGCGTGTCGTTGATTTGGGGGCGGCCCCCGGCGGTTGGACACAAGTTGCAGTGCGTTGCGTCGGGGAGACCGGCCACGTCGTCGCACTCGATTTAGTGGAGATCGACCCGGTTCCGGGTGCGGAAATCATCGCGGGCGACGTCCAGTCAGCCGAAATTCCGCAACAACTTCGTGAGGCACTTGGCGGTCGGGCCGATGTTGTCTTGAGTGACATCGCCGCGCCGGCAACAGGACATGCGAAGACCGATCACCTTAGGGTGATGGCACTTGCCGAGGCCGCGCATGCTTGTGCCCAAGCGCTGCTGGCCGAAGGCGGGGCGTTCGTCGTCAAGCTTCTGCAGGGTGGCGCGGATCAGGACCTCCTGACCGCCTTGAAACGGGACTTTCGACGCACCCGCCATGTCAAACCAGCAGCCAGCCGGTCGGACTCGCGCGAAATCTATCTCGTCGCGACCGGATTCAGAGGCCACGAGACAGCCACCAGCGATGATTCTGCATAAGGCGCCCTAATGCGTCTGGGGCAGCCCCAAACGCGACAAGAGTTTGTTTTCGGGAACCTGCGTCAGGTCTTTTGCTATTTCGCAGGTGACGCACGCCGAGGCGAGATCGCCCAGCGCCGCGCGCAGGTCCCCCAGCGCCTGTGGCGGCGCGACCAGGACCAGACTATCAAAGGCGTTCTTCCCTGCCGCCTCATCGATAATGCCCGTCAACCGGCGCGCGAAGTTGCGCTGATCCTCCCTGTGCCAGTCGACACGAGGCTCCATCGCGTGACGTCCGCCGCCCGGTCTCTCATGCGCCCGGCCTGGCCGGTCCGAGCCGATATCGCGCGTTGGCCGGTGATCGGTTGTCAGGGCTTCGCCGCTGGCTGGTCTTAGCGGCAAGCCCGGCGCCTCCTGCATCAAAATGCGACCGTATGCGCCGTTGGCCACCACATACCACGTCCTTGGCTTCGATCGGTGATGCGCCATAATACGGCTCCGGATGCGGCGGCAAATGGAGTGCGGTGACCGTACCCGGCAACGCTATAGCCTGTTTCCAGTTCTGTAATTGACGCAAGTCAACTCGCGCACGCATGAAGACGTGACGAATGTTAAACCTAACTCGGGGCCTCGATACGGGGATTTTCCTTGGCAGCCGGAGAATCCTGTGTATGATGCGCGCCACTTTTTCAAGAGGCAGGAATGAGTCTTCGCGAGGCGCTGACGTTTGACGACGTCCTTTTACAGCCCGCAGAATCTGCCGTCCTTCCCAATAGCGCCGACACACGTACACGCCTGACACCGACGATCGAATTGGGCGTACCGTTGATCTCATCGGCGATGGATACGGTGACGGAAAGCGCGCTCGCGATCGCCATGGCGCAAGCCGGCGGTATCGGCGTCATCCACAAGAATCTCGATATCGAAGGGCAGGCGGCCGAGGTAAGGCGAGTCAAGCGGTTCGAATCCGGCATGGTCGTCAATCCGATTACGATCACGCCGGAACGGCCACTTAGGGACGCGCTAGCGCTGATGGACCGCCACAACATCTCTGGAATTCCGGTGATCTCCAAGCGCAGTGGAAAGCTTGCTGGAATCCTCACGAATCGGGATGTGCGGTTTGCAGACGACAGCGAACAGCCGATCCGTGAACTGATGACGAAGCGGCGGCTTGTCACCGTTGAGGACGGAGTCAGTCGAGCCGAGGCGATGCATTTGCTGCACGAGCATCGCATCGAGAAGTTGTTGGTTGTCGACGACGAGCGCCGCTGCGTTGGACTTATTACCGTCAAGGACATAGAGAAGGCGCAGCGCTTCCCCGAGGCTTGCAAGGACGAACAGGGGAGACTGCGGGTTGCTGCAGCGATTGGCGTTGGCGATGCCGGGTTACGTCGTGCGGAGGCGCTGCTTGAAGCCGGCTGCGACGTCATCGTCCTCGACACCGCGCACGGACATAGTCACGGCGTGATCGACTCCGTCGCCGCGGTCAAACGCCTCAGCAACTATGCCCAGGTCGTCGCCGGGAATATTGC
>CAZCVU010000302.1:0-3979 GCA_964501745.1 uncultured Flavobacteriales bacterium
ACAGCAGCGACAGCACCATCGGCCGGATCAGCCCGCCAAGGGAGCCGATCGACCAGTTATCGCGCTGCATCTGTGCGGCCGCGTGAGCAGACGCTCCGCCGCACCAATTCTCGAACCAGCGGCGCACAAAGATCTCCGTGTAGGGGTCCTTGTTCAGACCCGGCGTCGTCATATGGGTAATGAAATCATCCAGAAAAGCCCCGGCCTCATAGCTACCGTGCTTGATGACGGATCGCATCAGCACGCGCGCCAAATGCGCGTTGAGTGTGTTCTCGCCCGCCTTCAGACCATGATGATAGTGATAACGCTCCTCAGCGGCGGGGACGGCGTTGCCGTGTTCGCTGTCGCGCGCCGTGCGTGCGATTTCCAGCTCTGACCAGCTGGTCTGGTAAAAGCGGATATGGTCATGGACGATATCATAGGGGCGGCCCAGCGCCTTCGCCTTGGCAAGATCGGGATGGTAGCCCATGCCCACCATGAAGGCTTCAGGGTGCGGGTGTGGTGGCGCAACATATCCGGCTATGCCACCGTCAAAATATTCGACGATATTCTCGCGGCTGTAGAACCAATGAGCCGGCATCGCCAGAGCATCGGCGATGAAGAGGCCCCAAAGAGCAGCTTCGATGCGGTTACGGCGATCTGTCATTTGACTCCCCCCAACTCCCTAATGCCACCACAACTTCACAGCTCAGAATCGTAGGCTCAGACTCCCAAGAACGGCTGACCGAACGTCTTTGCATACTCTTCCTCGTCCCAGATGCCGGTGAAGACACCGGGCCCCTTTCTTTTTTTCGTTGGTTGGGTGATGCGGGCGTGATGCTGCAGCGCCCAGTCGAAAATCGCTTCACGCAAGCGCGTGCAGGCCGCGACATGTTCAGGCGCGGTACTCGCGCCCAGATCGTTCAGCTCGTTCGGATCGGAGTCCAGATCGAACAGCAACGGCCGAAAGCCCTTCGCATAGACATACTTCCACCGCGCATCCACGCACATCACCAACTGCGCATCTTCCGGATTGACCCCCAGCTCGGCGCAGGCAGGAAGTCCGCCATAGTCGTACTCGGAGATTGCGACTTCCCGCCACACATGAGGTGTTCCGTGCAAGATCGGGCTCAAGTCTCGGCCTTCCAGAATGTGGGGCTTCTCTTCGCCTCCGAAATAGCTCAGGAAGCTGGGCGCCAAGTCGATCCCCTCCACCAGCGCCTCGCTGACGGTCCCCCTGCTAGCATCGGCTTCGGGATGCGGGTCGGCGACGATCAGCGGCACGCGCACTGTCGTGTCGTGGAAGAAATCCTTCTCCCCCAACCAGTGATCGCCGAGATAATCGCCGTGATCCGACGACATCACGATCATTGTCATGTCCAACAGTCCGCGCTCCTCCATCCAGGCGAACAGCCGCCCTAAATGGTCGTCGATCTGCTTGATCAGACCCATATAGGCGCCGATCACCGCGTCGCGCACCCGGTCCTGAGAAAAGGCACGGCAGACGCGGGCGTGCGTGTAGGCCTCGAATACGGGATGCGGATTGTCCAGTTCCGACTGCGAGCGATTGACCGGCAGCCAGGTTTCACGCGGATACATGTCGTGATAGGGCGCCGGCGCGATATAGGGCCAGTGCGGCTTGATATAGGACAGATGGCACAGCCATGGAGCCTCTCCCGCATTCTCCATGAACGCCATCGCCCGATTGGTCGTATAGGCGGTCTCGGAATGCTCCTCCGGTACCCGCGCGGCGCGGTCATTGTAGCGATAAAACCAGCCCGACAGCAGCTCCCCATCTTCGCCTTCGGCCGAATTGGCCCAGTCATGCCAGGGATTTTCGCCGTTGAACCCGTGGCTACGCAAATAGTCCTGATAGGGCGGGTTTTCGCCGGTAGTTTGCACGCCGTCATCGCGCTCGAACGGCTCGAAACCGCCTTCCACAACACTCACGCCTACACTGGAGCCTGGATCGATACCCAGCCGGTTCATGCCCTCGAAGTCGGCGATCACATGAGTCTTGCCGACCAGGACCGGCCGCACGCCCAACGGTTTGAGATGGTCGCCAAGCGTCGGTTCCCCGACCCGCAGTTGGCGTCCATTCCAGGTCGTACCGTGCGAGCGGCAATACCGCCCTGTGTAGTAGCTCATGCGCGACGGGACACAGATCGGCGAATTCACATAGGCCCGGTTGAAACGCACGCCTCGCTCCGCCAGCGCATCGATGTTGGGGGTGTGGAGGTGAGGATGGCCATAACAGCTGAGGTAATCCCATCGCAGCTGATCGGCCATGATCCATAGAACGTTCTTTGGCTTACTCATACCGTCCTCATCTGGATAGACTCGTCGTCCAAGTCACTTCACAAGGCGGGCGCTTGCGCAAATAGCTGCGGTGGGAAGACCCAACCAGCCGGTACTTGAGCTTACCAAACACCAAGGAAGATTACCGCATTGGGTCGTGACCGACAGTCTTTCCGCCGCACGATGATGGTCCACTTATAGCCGAAAGCGGACTTTCGAACTCAATACACGATGTGTCTCCTCCGTCGGCGCCGATAGGCTTACCCGCTGGGCTCCCATAGAAAGCCATCAACAACTCAATCGGGTTAGCCCATTCCCGTATGCTCTGTGAGCATCGCCGCTAGTTAATTCTCGAAGCGTCCGGAAAAGGCCTGCGACCAATTCTTTGGCTGAACGAGGTTATATTGCGGTGGATAGGGTTCTTCTACGCCCAGTCTCTCCACCGTCGGCCGATGGATCAAGCGGGCCGAAAGCTATCCACGGTACGCCAGACGAAGCCCTGCGTCCGGCGTTAGCGAGTTGCACGCCAATCTTGGCTTCTCCGTTGCTGCGGCAAAACCGAATGATGTGATCAAGGGCCTGCTCCCGTTCGTCATGCTACAGCTCCTCGGTGCGACAAAATCGATATCTCGCAGGTGACGATGATTGAATCGCCTTGCGTCATCCGTGTTCGAATTGATCTGAATATTGACCGGTCTAATAAGTTTAACAATTATGTTCTTGGTGGAGTAATTGTTTTACACAAGGAAACAATATGGACCTCCTGAAAGCGATGCGTAGTTTCACCTCCGTTGTTGAACAGGACGGGTTTGCGGCAGCCGGCCGCACACTAGGTCTCTCCAAGTCAATGGTCAGCAAGCAGGTCTCGATGCTGGAGGATCACCTCGGATGCAGGCTTCTGAACCGCACCACGCGGCGTCACAGTTTGACGGAGGCAGGAAGTTTCTATCTCGAGCATTGTAGATCGATCCTCGACCAGATTTCAGGCACGGAAGACGTCCTCAATGATCGCTCCACCGAACCGCGCGGTACGCTGCGCATAAATGCTCCCCTAGTCTACGGCCGTGAGTTTATTGCACCTCTGATGGGAGAGTTTTTGGACCGCTATCCCAGTTTGCGGACTGAACTGGTTTTGAGCGATCACTTCGGCGACATTATCGAACAAGGCTTTGATGTGGCGGTCCGCATCGGTGGCGATACGTCATCAAGCTTGATCGCGCAGAAAATTGACGAGACGGGCCACGGCATCTACGCAAGTCCGACTTGGCTTGCAACCTACGGCCGTCCAAAGACCAAGGATGATCTGCTAAGGCACCGATGTCTCGTGTACTCCCAAGGCGGCCAACAGCGTGAGTGGCACATCGGCGGCGAGTCCGTGTCTCCGGATTGGTCGTTCGCATGTAACAACGGTAGCGTTTTGCGGCAGGTCGCGCTTGATCATGGTGGCCTCGTCTATTTGCCGGAGATCTTCGTCAAACGGGATCTCGAGCAAGGGACACTTGAAAAGATCGGCGACGCAAACCCAGATGACCCACAGTCCATCTTCGTTGTGTATCCCCATCGACAGCATTTGCCGCTAAAGGTTCGGGTGTTTGTCGACTTCTTGATCGAGCGCCTGTAGCCGTCGATTTACCTCGGTATGAACGGCTCGATCAACCGACGTCGCCGGCGCAGTACCAACCACTAACACGGCTGTAGATAT
>CAZCVU010000303.1:0-3976 GCA_964501745.1 uncultured Flavobacteriales bacterium
TAGCTGTAACGGGTGGCGCCATACTGACATTCTGGGTCGTTCCCCTGATGCTCATCGTCGGTTTTCTTACCCCCCTTCCTTACAACTACTGGCGGCTCAAAGCGTTGGGCATTGCCTGCCACTAAACGCTATGTAGCGATGTCTTACTATCCCCGTAATAGCGTTTTGGCATAACGAATCTGTAACGGTATGACGAACCGCGCCGCCAACGGGCTGGGTTACATTCCGAACCTGCTCGCCAGTCAGTTGACGCGATCGCGCACATGGTCCGTCGCCATGATTGTGCCAGCGCTCAGCAATTCGTTCTGGACTTCGATTGTCGAAGGAGCGAATGACGTTCTGGCGGCGAACGGGCACCACTTATTTTTTGGCTTGGTCACGCAAGACCCAGGGCGTCGGGCGTCGGGCGTCGGAGGAGGAACTGCTCAAGTCGTTGCTGGGCCGATGGCCGGAGGGTTTGATCCTGGTGCCATTTGGGCATACGTCAACGACGAGGCTTCATATATCAAAAGCGCAAGTGCCCGTCGTTGAGGTAGCGAACCTGCCAAAGGATCCGATAGATTCGGCTGTCGGCTTTTCCGTTGGCGACGCCTTCTTTGAGCTCGGGAAAGCTCTCTACGAACGTGAATACCGAAAGTTCGGATTCCTGCAGCGCGATCTGGGTGATGATGAACTCTCGGCACCACGGCTGGAGCGGCTGCGCAGCGCGCTGGCGACGTTTGGTATGGAACTTCCGGACAGTGCGGTTCAGGACTGCGAAGAACCAACAGTGCGGTCGGCCAAACTCGGTTTTGAAGCTCTCATCAAGCGTGAGCCTGCACTCGACATCGTCGTATGCTCTACCGACTACCTCGCTTACGGCGCCGCAATATACTGCCGGCAGAATGGAATTGCGGTGCCGAATGACACGGCGATCGCGGGGTTTGGCGATATGGAGTTTTCAGCGGATTTCAGTCCGACGCTAACCACCATATCGGTTGATGGCCGCGATATCGGCAGGAAGGCGGCCGAACATCTAGTCCATCGGATCGAGGATGGAGCCCCAGGCGGGTGCATCGACGATGTTGGGTATCGCATCGTTTTCCGAGAGTCGGCCTGACGCAACCTGAGTAGCCCGGACTGCCATCGCGCCGGTTCGGAGCCGATTGGAGGGAGAGCTGCTCAGCCAAACCTCGCGTGATCCGGCGACAGCGCAACGCTGTGGTCCGGAATGCCAGCGATACCCACGTCCACCATGAACAGAGAACCCGCTAACGGCTGCTCCTGCCAGTCCTTCGCGCTGAAGTACCGACTTCCCGTCGCAATCAGCAAATCGCGGCGCCCGCCCCCCCCAAATGCGCACATTGTTGGCTTCGCCACAGGCAGTTTAATCTCTGTGTCGATTTTGCCCTCGACAATGCGGCAAATGCGCCATCCGCCGTGAACCGCACACCAGTAGCCGCCCTCGATATCGACCGCCGCGCCGTCCGGCACGCCATCGTCAGATTCGAACTGAAAAAAAACCTGTCGATCCGAGATCGTCCCATCGTCGGGTTCATATCTATACTGCCACACCACCCGCCGACGGCTGTCTGCGTGGTACAGGATGCGGTCATCCGGACTGAAGGCGAGGCCGTTGGAGGTCATTATATCGCCGACCACTTTGGTCTGATGGAATCCTCGGTCAAAGCAATAGACGCCTGCAGCCGGTTCTTGTCGGTCCCTGCTAACGAGACTTCCGACGAGCCACCGACCATGTCTGTCGACCCGTCCATCGTTGAGGCGCAGCTCATCATCACTCAGGTTTACCGGTGCGACCGACTTGAACGATTCCTTCTCCAGATCGAAGATCCAGATGGCGGCCGCTCCTGCCAACAGGTAGATCCCTTTTCGGCCGGTTAACGCGACTGCCCCCACCTCCTCCGGAGTCGACCAGGTTTTGTTTGTCCCGGTCGAAGGCGAAAACGCGCTGACAATCTTTTGCGGAATATCTAGCCAAATGAAGCACTCAAGGGCTTCATCCCATACTGGCCCTTCGGCCGTTGTCGATCGTCTTTCTAATACGCACTCGGGTTCTTTTTCGGTCATTTAATATTCGCTTGTGCTTTCAATTCGGTACCGCTTTAAGTCAGAGAACCGCGGGAAGCTCTGTCAATTCTCCGGCCTTAATCCCATCCCACGCGATCACATGTCGGGCACCGACACGTAGGAAGACAGACGGATCCTGATCGGAAGGCAAATCCCGTTCTATGTGACTCAGATCCTCCCCAGGCCCATCGGACACCTCCGGCAGCCATTGGATTGTCATATCGGTCGAGGGGATCGAACTTAGGAGGAGCCGGGTGTACGGGTGACTGGGGTTGTGTAGGACGTCATTGATGCCACCTGCTTCCACAACGCGTCCGCGAAGCAGGACAATGATCGAGTCGCTGATGCGCGCGGCCGTTGCCAGGTCGTGGGTTATATAGAGGACCGATGCTTTGGCGGCATGATGCAGCGTTTCCAATGAATCGAGTATCGAGGCTCGCAACGATGCGTCGACCATCGATACCGGCTCATCCGCAACGAGCAGTTTCGGGCGGAGAGCCAATGCGCGCGCCACCATCAACCGTTGCCTCTGGCCTCCGCTGAGCTGGTGTGGGTACCTGTCGAGAACGACGGCGGGATCCAGTCCCACAGCAACGCAGGCGGCCTCCGCCTTCGCGTGGATGGCCGTGCGTTGTTGGTCCGCTCCCAGGCGACGCAACGGCCGCTCAAGTGTCCGTCGCACACGGTAAAACGGATTGAACGAAGCATAGGGATCCTGAAACACCGCCTGGACACTTCGACGATATCGATTCCAGGCAGCACCGGTCAGCGAAGCGATTGGGGCACCCTCGAAGGACACTTGGCCAGCGCTGGCGGGCTCCATGCCCAATATCAGCGAACCAAGGGTCGACTTGCCACTGCCGCTTTGCCCGACGACCGCAACCACCCTTGGACGCTCTTCTTCAAAGGCCAGGGTGATAGGTGCTAGGGCACGAACCGGCGCTCGCCCCCCGCGGGGGTAGTATGTCTTTGCCGCCTCTTTGACCGAAAGGAACGTCGTCATTTTTTCAAACGATTCTGCTCCACTAGTGAGCAAGTTCATTGAACATCCGCGGTGGTCCGGCCGCTTAATCCATCGTGAAGCTCGGCGGCATCCTGTACCAGCGAGCGGGTGTGGTCGTGCTTCGGCGCGTCGATGATGCTGGCCGTCAGCCCAATCTCTACGATTTCTCCCTCAAGCATGACGGCGATCCGATCCACGAACTGCGCCATGAGCCCCATGTCGTGCCCGATCAGGAGCATCGCGCTGTTGCTGGCGCGCTGTCGTGCGCCCAGAACCGACATCACCTCCATTTGGGTGATGACGTCCAACGCGCTGGTCGGTTCATCTGCAATCAGCAGTTCCGGATTCAGCAAAGAGCCGATTGCAATACAGACACGCTGCTTCATTCCGCCGCTTAGCTCGTGGGGAAACATCCTGGCCACTTCTGAACTGAGGCCGACAGAGCGCAGAGCGTCGGCAACGATTTCCGGCAAGCGGCTCCTCGATGTGCGGTCATGGTCCAGCATTCCGTCAGCAATCTGCGCGCCAACCGTCAACACGGGGTTCAACGAGTTCATGGCTCCCTGCGGCACGTAGCTCATGTTGCTCAGCCGAAGCGCTCTTAGCCTGGTTGCATTCAAAGACGTGATGTCTTCACCGGCCACCCGTATGCGGCCCGAGACGATCCGGGCCGGCGCCTTGATCAACCGCATGATTGCCAACGCGGTTGTGGTTTTGCCTGAACCAGATTCGCCGACCAATCCCAGTCGCTCGCCACTCGCAACCTCGAACGAGACGCCACGCACTGCTGGTGGGATTTGGGGATCATCCACGTAACGAACCGTCAGGTCCTCGACTGAAAGAACAGTCATTTCAAGAACAACCCCTGCCCACCGCGATACCCCCCATCACAAGACTCTGCACTTC
>CAZCVU010000304.1:0-3949 GCA_964501745.1 uncultured Flavobacteriales bacterium
TTGAAGTTCTGGGCGTCGACCTCTCTTTGCCGCTCGACGACACCACATTTGAGAAAATCCACGACACTTTGCTGGAGGATCCGCTCGTCCTTTTTCGCGACCAGGACATAACAATCCCGCAGCAAATGGCCTTCGCCGAGCGGTTCGGTGAACTCGATATGCACACGGTTCCCGAGGATGCCCACCCCGAATTCCCGCAGGTTCTCGTGCTCTCCAACGTTGTCGAAGATGGCAAGCTGGTCGGAGCCCCTCCCTCACCAGATGGTGGCGCCTGGCATAGCGACTACGCCTACAAACGAACGCCGGCAGCGCTTTCGGTGTTCTATGCGACAGTGGCGCCTGAGATCCACGGCGATACGATGTTCGCCAACATGTATGCCGCCTACGAAGCTCTTCCCGAGCCAATGAAGGCCCGTGTCGAAGGTCTGAAGTGGCGCAGCGACAGGCTGAAAGCGCAGCAGCTGCTATACCCGGACAAGGTCTTCAGCGCTGAGGAGCGTAGCCATATCCACGACGTCGCCCACCCGATCGTGCGCACCCATCCCGTGACCGGGCGCAAGGCGCTTTACCTCGCCATGAGAAGGGCGAGCCTGACCAAGATAGAAGGCCAGTCCGCGGAGGAGAGCATTAGCCTCATCGAACAGCTCCGGGACTTCGCGACGGCGTCGCGCTTCGTTTATTCTCATCATTGGCGCGCGGGTGACGTCATGCTTTGGGACAACCGTGCTTCGATTCACCGGGCAACGCCCTGGGACCAAGACAAGTATCAACGCAACGCCTATCGGGTGACTGTGAAGGGTGAGGAACCCTTCTAGCTAATTCTTGCAGATCGAACGGGCCTCTCCAATTGCTGGCGAGCCCACCAGGTTCAGGCTAATCACGACACAATTTGGAACCATTTACGATGGATTTTTTGTCTGCTAGCACGCTTCCGGAGCGCTTGGACGACATCGAGCAGCTCGATGAGGTCCTAACCCGTCCGTCAGAGGCCTTGGTCGAGGACATGGCGCGCCTCGAAGGGGACATCCTGATCTTTGGCGCCAGTGGCCAGTTGGGGCAGACGATCTGCCGGCTGGCGAAGCGGGCGGCGCCCGACAAGCGGATTGTCGGTGTCGCGCGTTTTGTGTTGTCCGACCCACGGGCGGAGCTGGAATCCTGGGGCGTCGAGACGGCGACCTGCGACCTGTTCGACCGATCCAGTGTCGCCGCGTTGCCGCATCTTCCCAACGTCATCGTCGCGGCGGGTGGCAGGTTTGGCCCCGTCGGTGATCGGGAGCTCGGCTGGATGACAAATACCTACGCGCAGGCGATTATCGCCGAGACTTTCGCAGACTGTCGTATTGCCACCATGTCTTCAGGTACTGTGTATCCATTGGAAAGCGTCATAAGCCAGGGCTCGACAGAGGAGTCGGAGACACTGCCCGTTGCCGACGAGTTCGCCCACTCCTGTCTCGCGCGTGAGCGGATATATCAGTATTTCTCTAAGATGCACGGGGCTTCCGGCCGCATAATTCGTCTCGCCTATGCCATCGAGCTGCGCAAAGGCGTCATGCAGCACGTAGCTCGAAAGGTGTTCAGGAATGAGGTGATCGACCTTAGTCTTGGCCATGTGAATGTTATCTGGCAGGGTGATTTTGCCTCGCAGTTGTTGCGCGCCTTCCACCATTGTACGACACCCACGACGCCACTTAACGTGACCGGACCTGAAACGGTGAGCCTACGCGACCTTGCCCTTACGCTCGGCCGAATCTTCGGCAAGGAGCCGCGTTTCGAAGGCGCCGAGGCGGATAAGATTTGGCTCGTGAACAGCGAAGAGGCTACACGGCTTTTTGGCTACCCAATTGTTTCGCTGTCGCACATGATTTACTGGACGGCCGACTGGGTTGCGCGCAGCATGCCGCATCGCAACGTCCCGTTTCCGGGACAGGTCAACTGGCCGATTCCTGCGTGAGCTTTTTGCGTCTAGTTTGCAGGTGTAGAGGAGCGGACATCGTCGTTTGTTAGATGGAGATGCACAGCGTTCAAATTGTCGTAAGCCAATGGTGGATTAGCGAGTTGGTTTGCAATAATCGTTCGCATATTGAGTGGCCCAGCGCGACCAACCCAAATTGGGAGAACAGACAATGAGCAGTACGATCAAGATTACGCAGGCGATGATCGATCTTTACGACGATTTCACGCATCGGACTTTGGATCGGCGGGATTTTGTTGCGCAGATGACAAAGCTGGCGGGAGGAGCGGCGGCGGCTTACGCGATCATCCCACTGATAGAAGCGAATCAAGCGCAGGCAGCGATCGTCGATGAATCCGATGAGCGTCTGCAGACCGGGACGAAGACCTTCTTGGGTGGCCGTGGCTCGGCACTGGGCTATTACGCCCGGCCGTCTCGAGTAACGGGCCGACTTTCAACGGTCCTCATCATTCATGAGAACCGCGGCCTCAACGACCACATCAAGGATGTGGCACGCCGCGTCGCGCTCGAAGGCTTTTCTGCGTTCGCCGTGGATTTCCTGTCGCCAGACGGCACGCCGGGAGATCCGGACAAGGCACGCGAATTGATTAAGGCGCTTCGACCTGAAGTCACAGCCGAGACTGCGGTAGCCGCGGTTCAATTCCTTAAATACGATAAAATGGCGCCCATCATGTCCAACGGTAAGGTCGCGGCCATTGGATTCTGCTGGGGTGGCGGTGTGGTCAACCAGCTCGCCGCCAGCGCGGACGAGCTTGACGCCGCTGTCGCCTTCTATGGCGCCGCACCGGACAGCGCCGAGGTGCCAAATATCACGGCAAAGATGCTTCTGCACTATGCAGGCCTCGACAAACGGATCAACGCGGGCATTCCGGGCTACAAGGCGGCCCTGGAAGCGGCCGGAGTCGATCACACGATCCACATGTATGAAGGCGCCAACCATGCCTTCCACAACGACACATCGGCGACGCGCTATCACAAGGAATCAGCGGAGCTTGCGTGGTCGCGGACGATCGATTTTCTCAAGGAATCGCTCGCCTAGGGTGTCGCCGGTCGAAATAGAAGATAGCCTGTGAGTTCAATAGCGAGCCGCCAGCGCATAGATTTGTAGGGGAGTTTTCTATGGAACGAGACGCGGAACGGGCAATCGAATGGGACGTGCAAAAGGTTATGAGCGAGTTCTATCAGTACGTCGATCAACGTGAGTTTGAGAAGGCAGCCAACCTCTACGTGCCAGACGCGAACTGGGAGTCGATGGGGGTGAAGCTGAAAGGCCGGGAGAACATTCTCAAGGCGTTGCACGGCGGATTGACCGATGGAACGATTCGCCATGTCCAGACCAACACCGTCGTAAATGTCATCGACGAGGACCACGCAGAGGCCCGCTGGTACAGCACAGTCTATTATACGCCCGACGGCAGGAGAGAGGAATCGGACGGGCCGCTGCCATTCAAGGGACCACATCGGGTGCAGGACTTTCACACGGCAGCGATGCGGACACCGGAAGGCTGGCGCTTCACGAGTCGCAAGTCACAGCTGATATTTCGGCGCGACGCCGAGCGGCCGATTGCCTTCGAGACTTGGGCAGATAAGAAACCGAGTTAGAGGACACCGGTGCGGGCCGGAACGTAGAGTGACATCCGTTGTCTGTTGAGGCATAGCCTTGGGGAGTGATTCATGCGGCGCGGTTGTGAACGTATAGTGAGCGGTGTCTCGGGGTGGCTCGGAACGGCGCTGCTGCGATGACGGTTCAACTTAGACCGTTGAGCGAGGCCCTCGGCGCCGAAATTGTCGGCTTGGACTTGAGGGATCAGCTCGACGACGGGATTTTTGAAGAGATCCATGCAGCCTGGCTTACGCACGGCATCTTGTTGTTTCGCGGTCAGGATCTGACGCGTCCGCAACAAATTGCCTTCGGCCGGCGGTTCGGCGAATTGGTGGTCAGCGGCACCGGGGCGAACGTTCACCTCGAGCATCCGG
>CAZCVU010000305.1:0-3939 GCA_964501745.1 uncultured Flavobacteriales bacterium
TGAAATGGAAGCTTGACCAGGCGTCGCTGAAAACGCTCGTGCCCTTGTCTTTTTGCGCGCAGGGCGATCGCGTGTTTTATCTGGACGGCAAACAACTGCACTGCCTGAATGCCCAGGACGGTACGGAAATCTGGGCGTCGAACTTTGAAACCTCTGGCAGGTTTATTCGTGCTTTTGCGCCCACCGTGGTGGTTGAGGATGACGTGATTCTGTGCATGTCCCTTACCCGCTTGTTCGCCTTCGCGGTTGAAGACGGCCGGAAGTTGTGGGAGCGCAAGGGGACGGTGGGGTTTGGATCTCCAGGAGATTTGTTCGTCATCAACGGCAAGGCCTTTACTCTGTCCATGCAGAAAGGCATTAAGAACCTTAAAGGGGAGAACAAGAAAAGCAGTCCGTATCCCGCAAAGTCCGTGGTGGCCCTGGATATCCACACCGGAGAAATCGCGGAAACCATCCCGTTTGCCGCCAACCAACATCATCACCGGTGTTTTAGAAACAAGGCTACGGAGAGTTGCATTCTCATCGGATACAGCGGAATTCAGACCTTCGACCCCAAGTCCGGGACAACGGATCTGAACCAGTGGGTGCGCGGGCTTTGCCAGTACGGCATGATGCCGGCAAACGGCTTTATCTACGTTCCACCGGATCCCTGCCAGTGCTATAGCGATGTGAAAGTGAATGGTTTCCTGGCCCTGTCGTCCGGCAGTTCGCTGGACGGGTTGAAGGTGAAGCCGGTTCTCGAAAAGGGACCGGCCTATGGCGCCGCCATTCCGTCCGCGCCCGCATCGGGTTGGGCGACGTACCGGGGCAATGCGCAGCGCAGCGGTGTGGCATCCAGTGGGCTGCCTGAAAAGTTGTCCACCTTGTGGGATGTCGAAATCGGTCAAACGATTACCGCTCCGGTCGGAGCTGGGGACGCGGGGGGCCGGGTGTATGTTGGCGCGCGGGATGCGTACACGGTGTATAGCCTGGAGGCCGCCACCGGCAAGGAAGTTTGGCGCTTTATGGCGAACGGACCGATCGACAGCCCGCCGACCATCGCGAACGGATATTGCGTTTTCGGGTCGGGCGATGGATCCGTCTATGCGCTTCGCGCGAATGACGGCGCCCTGGTTTGGCGGTTTAAGGTGTCCGGCCTGGAGCGCAGGATCGGTGATGAAGACCGTCTTGCATCACCCTGGCCCGTACACGGTTCGGTGTTGGTGCTGGACCATACGGTGTATTTCGCCGCCGGCCGGTCCAGCCATTTGGACGGCGGGATCAAACTCTACGGCCTGAATCTGGAAACCGGCGCACGGAAGCATTTCAATGAACTGCGATCCAGCGCGGGGAAGACGAGTGGGGCCCTGGTCGACATGCTGGCCGCGCGCGGCGACGACATTACCATGCGCAACGCGGTTTTCGATCGCGCCTTGCGTCGGCAAGGTGCCGGCCGCACGTCCCTGCGGAGTCTGCTCGACGACTCCTGGTTTTATCGTTCAAGAAGCATCGGTAAGAACGGTCTGTTGAACGTGCGGCATGAGACGGGAGTCTTCCGGGTCATCAACCCCTACACCGGCATGAAGAAGCGGCGCACCAGGGAAAAACAGAAATACAACCAGATAGGCCATCTTCACCAGAAATACACGCGATACCTGGAAAAGGAATGGTTTCCCGTCGGCGTGAAGATCGAGGGTCCGGGATGGCAGATCGACGAGGCATTCCAGCCTCGCGCCATGCTGATGGCCGGTGAAAAACTGTATCTGGCCGGTTGGCTGGACAGCATGAACATCGAACTGAAGAGCGGCCGACCCACGAAGACGGACGGCTCCGTTAAACGTGCGTCAGAATTACGCGTGTATTCGGCGAAAACCGGACAGCGATTGGCAGCCTACCCGCTGAAAGGTGAACCGGTCTGGACCGGCATCGCGGCGGCCCACGGCCAGCTGTTCATTTCGCTGAAATCGGGTGCGATTGTTTGCATGGGCGAATGAATCCTTCGCGCGACGAAGCATGCACTGAAATGAAATTAAATGACCATGCAGAATCATGCGTTCGCCTTCCGATGCCACGGGCTTGCCCCGTGGTGTTTCACGGTCGCCGCTACAGGCCACTCGGTTTCTCTACGAGCGTCCCGGTGAGACATATACTCCCGCTCGTTGAATCCATGACAAATACCCGCACAGATCAAATGGCTTACAAGAGGTTCAAGATGCACCTGTCCAAACTCACCATGATCGCGTCTCTTTTAGTCGGTATAAGTTTTGCGGCTGGTGGCGTTTCACGTGCGAACGAAGCGAAACAACGCCCCAACATCATCGTCATCATGGCCGACGACATGGGCTATGCCGGGCCGAGTTGTTTCGGCAACCCGTATTTCAAGACACCTGAAATGGATCGTCTTGCGGTCGACGGGATGATGTTCACTGATTTCCATTCGTCCGGCGCAGTGTGCTCGCCGACTCGCGCGGGATTGCTGACGGGAAGGTATCAACAACGAACGGGGGTTGAGACGATTATTTTCCCGTGGGCCCATCATCCAGAATTCGTCAATGGTTTGCAGCCCTCCGAAGTCACGTTTGCCGAAGTCATGAAAGACGCGGGGTATGCAACGGGAATGGTTGGCAAATGGCATCTGGGCTATGCAAAGGAATTCCCCCAAAGTCAGTACCACCCCATGGATCATGGCTTTGATTACTTCCGGGGGTATCTCAGCGGCAACATCGACTTCGTCAGCCACGTTGGCGACCACATGAAACATGACTGGTGGCACGGCCGGAAGGAAACGCGGGAAGAGGGATACACGACGCACCTGATCAACAAATACGCGCTTGAGTTCATCCAACGAAACAAGGACCGGCCATTTTGCCTCTACGTCGCGCACGAAGCCATTCACAATCCGATCCAGGTGCCCGGCGATCCCGTGCGGCGTACGGAAAAGAAATGGACGCGCTGGAACTGGAAGCAGAAGAGCGAGGCGGAACGCGTTGAAAAATACAAGGGTATGACGTTGCCGATGGATGAGGGAATCGGACAGATTCGTCGAACGCTGGAAAAACTGGACCTGTCCCGAAAGACCTTCATTCTTTTCTTCTCCGACAACGGCGATACTCCCGAAGCGCCCGGCGGGAGTCCCACCCTGCGCGGGCACAAGGGCCAACTTTACGAAGGCGGCCATCGTGTTCCTGCGATCGCCGTATGGCCGGGGAAAATAAAGGCGGGGTCCCGCAGTGACCAGACGGCAATCAGCATTGACGTCATGCCGACAATACTTTCTCTCGCTGGCGCCAAGCCGTCGAAAGGTCATCAACTCGACGGAATGGATCTGTCGCCCACACTTCTGGATCAAGAGCCGTTGCCCGATCGTTCCTTCTTCTGGACTCGACATCGTGGCGGAAGAACACGGGCGATGCGCAAGGGGCCATGGAAGATGGTGGTGAGTTTCCGTGGGCGCGGTCCGACAACGCGAGCGAACGCGAGGGTCGAACTGTTCAATCTCGATGACGATCTCGGCGAAAAGACGAATGTCGCCGCGCAGCATCCAGAGCGCGCTACGGCCATATATGAAAAACTCAATGCGTGGTACGCCAACATGCAGAAGACGGCGACGCCACAGCCGAGTCAACTGGCGAATAAGCCTCGTAGTGAGAAACTTTTTTTCAACGGCAACGACCTGGCCGGCTGGAAGGGCAACGATGGCTACTGGTCGGTCAAGAACAAGAACGGCGCGATCGTCGGGCATTCAGAGAAGAACGTCCCCGACAACGAGTATCTCTGGTCCGGTGTTGAGGTAAAGGATTTCTATCTGGCCGTGGATGTGAAACTGACGCCGGATAATCGCAACGCAGGCATCCAGTTTCGCTCAAAGAGCATCGACAAACACGGCAATCCCCACGGTTATCAAGCCGACGTGGGGGCAGGCGTGTGGGGCAAGCTTTATCACGAGCATGGTCGCGGCAA
>CAZCVU010000306.1:0-3906 GCA_964501745.1 uncultured Flavobacteriales bacterium
CTGATGTCCCAAATGTTTTGATGACGGACACCACGCCAACCAGCCTTAGATCGGCTCCGTCATGCTGAAATGAAGCCCGCAGCAACCAGGCGCCGCCCGGCACCACAAGCGCCTCGCCCGGCACCGCATCAAGCACCAGAATATCCGGCGACGGGCCGAACGGATCGACCGCTAAGTTATTGATGGAAGCAACCTGAGCGCACACGGGCAATCACCCAAACACGGTTCGCCGCCGCATGCGGCATCCGGTCCCTGTCCTGCCCATCCAGGGAATTGAAAAGTTACCACAGCAAACAAGCAAGGGCCATGCCGACAATCACACCAAGGTCCGGTCGGGGATGGATAGTTTCGGCATCGGGAGACCAACCAGGATAGCTCGCGGCGTGCGATTCGTTCAGGGCGAAGGCGAAATCAGATCGAGGTCGAGCTGCCCCATGACGCTCAACAGCGTGAATCCGGCGATGTCGACATCCGCTTCGGCCGACGCCGCATCGCTGCTGGCATTCAGGAGTTGAGTTTCGCCGGTAAGAACATCGAGCAGAGAGCGCCGCCCCAACTGGCGTTCGCGTCGCGCCTGCTCGAGGAATTCGGCGACGATATTCGCCTGGTTGCCAAGAAACTCGGCGGTTTCCCGGGCTGTAGTCAGGTTTTGCCAGGCATTGCGAACCTGCTCTTCGACAAGATCGCGCGTTTCGCCATAGCGTTTGAGCGCCGAGACGTGGTCGCTCTTCGACGCATTCAACGTGTTGATTGCGGTGAAGCCGAGGTTGAAGGGAAAGCTCAATTGCACCTTGCCGACCGCCTCACGCTTATAGCCTACGGTGCCGCTCACGTCGTTCTTGAACTTGACATCGCCGACAACCTCGAAGCGCGGAAATAGCTGCTCGATCGCGTCGTTTCGACGATCTCACCGGCAATCTCGTTGGAGATATTCACCGCTTCCAGTTGGAAATTGTTGTCGAGCGCGATCGCTACAGCCTCATCGATATCCTGCGGCACCATGCTGCTCGGCACGACCGGACGATCGGCTGCTGAAATGGCGCCGGGCATGAAACCAAATACCGTGTTGTAGCTATTCCGCGCGACCGCCAGCGCGCCCTGCGCACGCACGCGGCGCGCCTGGGCGCCAGCCAATTGCTGTTTGGCTTGCAGCACGTCGGTCGACAATCCCGCGCCGCGCTCAACGCGTGCATTCTCGAGTTCGGTCTGCCGCTTGATGTTGGCTTCGGATTGTTCGGCGAACTTGACGACCTCCTGGGCCCGCAGAATATTCACATAAGCGACGATGGCGCGCAGCAGAATGTCCTGGCGCGCCGCATTGAGACCAGCCTCGGCCTGCACTATGACCAAGCCTGCGGTACGGACCGTCGAGTTGGTCGCACCGAAGTCCCACAGAAGCTGCGTAACCGTTAGGTCGAGTTCTCGCGTCGGCAGGCTGGTGTTGTCCGCGTCAGGCTGTACTTGATGCTCATGGCCATAGAAGCTGCTTAGGTTCAGGTTCGGGAACCAGCCGCCACGCGCTACGCGAGCGCGCTCGCGGGCCGCTGCAACATCCGCCTCCGCCGCCTTAATCAAGTTGTGTCTGCGTAGAAGATCGTCGGCACGATCGGCAAATGTCTGCGCGCTTGCCTCCACCCCGACGAGACAAAGCGCGAAGGACGCCAACAAACCGATGGTCACTCTCCCACGCGCCGAATTTGATCCGGACATCGTTCCTATCATGACCCCAATTAGTCTGTACGACCGTCGCGACTATAACATCGAAATTTCGACGCTAACACAGAAAAATTCCAACATTTTGTGAGGGTTGCAACCCATACCTCAATATATAGTGTAACAAAGCGGTCCTGCGAATCCGGCTCAACAGCGAATATTTCTTCAAGAAATCGGGCGACCCTAGTGAGTTTGGCAAATGCCCTTAGGCCTTAGTTAGCCAATGTGCACGAAAATTCGGTCAACTATCAACCGATATATATAAATGCTAGAGGATGGGAATAGAGGTTTGGAAGATGGCGACTGCTGATGCCACAAATATCGACTGCGTAATACTCGGCGCAACGCTGATCGATGGACTGGGAAACCCGTCGTCAAAGGCCGATGTCGCCGTTGCCGATGATCGTGTCGTCGCAGTAGGCGACCTTGCAGAGCTGACCGCACCGACGCAGATTGAGGCCGGTGGCAAGGTGCTCGCGCCCGGTTTCGTCGACGTCCACACGCACGACGACCAGGCGCTGCTCAGCCAGCCGCTGATGCCGTTCAAGGTCAGTCAGGGCGTGACAACCGTAATTGCCGGAAACTGCGGCATCAGCCTGGCGCCGCTCAGCATCGACCATCGGCCGCCGGCACCGATCGACCTGGTGGCCGACGAACCGCAGCAGTTCTTCGAATCGTTCGGCGCCTATATGGCGGCCCTCGATAACGACCCGCCCGCCGTCAACGCCGCCTGCCAGGTTGGCCACTCGACACTGCGGGTAGGCGCCATGGACCGGCTCGACCGTGCAGCGGACGCGGCCGAGATCAAGGCCATGCGCGGCAGTCTGGAGGCGGCACTCGACGACGGCGCCATCGGCTTGAGCACGGGGCTCTACTATCCGCCGGCTATCGAAGCACCGACCGAGGAGGTGATCGAACTGGCGAAGGCGCTTAGCGGCGCGATCCATACGACGCACATGCGCGACGAAGCTGACGGCGTCGCCCAATCTCTTGAAGAGACGTTCGCTATCGGCCATGCCGCGAACGTGCCGGTGGTGATCTCGCACCACAAATGTGCCGGGCAGAAGAACCATGGTCGCTCGCGCGAGACGTTGGCGATGATCGAGCAGGCGAGGACGCATCAGTCAATCGGGCTCGATGTCTATCCCTACGCCGCTTCCTCGACGATGCTGGACCCGGACCGTGTCGATGGAGTCTCCAAGATCATCGTTACCGGATCGGCCACGCGGCCAGACGTGGCCGGCCGCGACCTCGATGATATCGCCACCGAGATGGGCTGCAGCAGAGCCGAGGCAGCAACACGTCTGCAGCCCGCCGGCGCAGTGTTTTTCGCAATGGACGAGGAAGACGTGCGACGCATTCTTGCCTATCCCCACACGATGGTAGGGTCAGACGGCCTGCCCAAGGACAGCCATCCGCATCCGCGCTTGTGGGGTACCTTCCCGCGCGTGCTCGGCCATTATGCGCGTGAGACCGCGCTCTTCAGCCTGGAAGAGGCGGTGCGCCGCATGACCAGTCTTCCAGCCGCTCGGTTTGGCCTAGTCGATCGCGGCGTCATCAGGCCGGAGGCGTTCGCCGACCTGGTTCTGTTCGACCCGCAGACGGTGATCGACCGTGCAACGTTCGAAGACCCGACGCAGCCGGCCGCTGGCATCGAAGTGGTGATGGTCAACGGAACCGTTATCTGGCGCGACGGAGGATCGACGGGCGCACGTCCGGGCCGGGTGCTGCGAAGGCAGGAGCTGGGGCCCCTAGGGAAGGAACCATTTCCGGGCCAATAGCGCTGAGATATGCCGCTCCTCCGGCCGACGCCTGTCCAGGGGCGGCCGAATATGGGGCGCCACAACGCGCCGACAATCCAGCACAGAACGCTTTGCACTGTCGCCGATCCCCGCTATTCATTGGCATCATGACAGCCCAATTCGAGCGAAGGGCGGAAACCGAGCGCCCACCCGTCAGCTTCAGCGTCGACGGCGAACTTTTCTCGGCGTTGCAGGGAGACACCCTACTGATCGCCATGCTCTGCAACGGGCGGCGGATTCGTAACCTTGAGTTCACAGGCGAGCCGCGGGCCGGCTTCTGTCTTATGGCGGCATGTCAGGACTGTTGGATCTGGCTTGCCGACGGCGGGCGCACCCGCGCCTGCACCACCCTCGTCAGCGAAGGGATGAAGGTCTTAACTAGCGCTCCAGA
>CAZCVU010000307.1:0-3882 GCA_964501745.1 uncultured Flavobacteriales bacterium
TCCGCCGAATTGTCGCGATTGTCACCCATCGCGAAGTAGTGGCCCTCGGGTACGTTGTAGACGTTTGTGTCGTCAAGACTGCCGCTGTCTCCTGCTTCCTCCACGATATCATGCCTAACGTCGTTGGGTAGCGTTTCCAGGTAGCGAGGTGCCAGCATACGCGAGCCAAACAAATTTCGCGTCCTATAGTCGGACAACCGGCGGCGTTTTACCGGATCGCCGTTGATATGAAGGATACCCGAGATCACCTGGATGCGATCGCCCGGTAGACCAACGATGCGTTTGATGTAGTCGGTCTTGTTGTCACTCGGCAGCTTGAAGACGGCGACATCACCGCGTTCGGGTTCGCGGGCAAAAATGCGGCCGCTAAAAAGATGCGGGCTGAAGGGTAGCGAATGCCGGCTGAAACCGTATGCGAATTTGGAAACGAAGAGATAGTCGCCGATCAGCAGTGTCGGCACCATCGAACCGGAGGGTATGTTGAAGGGCTCGTAACCGAAGGTTCGGACGAGCAGCGCAATGATCACCGCATAAAGCACGGTGCGCACCGTTTCCACGAATTCGCCTCCGGATCGTCGGCTCGCCGGCTTCGCCTTGCTTTGAATAGGTTTCGTCGCCATGCAGGATGGTGTCTGCGCCGTTGCTGTGAAGCCGCGTTCTAAGGAACCGCGCGCGGGCGCAGCACAGTCGGCAGCAGCGTCAGGTATGCCCGGCAGCGTTCCATACTGTCAAGATTCCCGGAGTATTGGCCCACGGCGCTTAACCGCTCCCCGGTATGGCGGAAATGATCACAATAGCCTGCGCCAGCGGGAAATCATCGGTAATCGTTACGTCTATCTGCGGTCGCATTCCGTCCGGGATGAGGTCGGCCAAGCGTCGAGCCGCGCCGCCGTTCAACTCCATCGTTGGCTTGCCGGACCGCAGGTTGACTACTCCCATATCGCGCCAATAGACACCCTTGCGCAGGCCCGTACCGAGGGCCTTCGAACACGCCTCCTTTGCGGCGAAACGCTTGGCATAGCTAGCCGCACGGTTGGCCCGCCGATCCGATTTTGCCTGCTCCGTCTCGGTGAACACGCGCGCCTCGAATCGCCCGGCAAATCGCACCAGCGTCTTTTCCACCCGGCGAATATCGATCAGATCGCTGCCAATACCGATGATCATCAGGCGCTGCGCTCGCCCTCTGCTTCGGCACGTGCGTTGTCCATCAGCGCTCGCATCCGCTTGATGGCGCTATCGAGTCCGCTGAAGATCGCCTCGCCCACGAGAAAGTGACCAATGTTAAGTTCTTCGATCGTCTGGATTGCCGCTATCGGTGCGACGGTGTCGAAGCTGAGGCCGTGGCCGGCATGACATTCAAGACCAGCCGCCTCAGCCTGCTCCGCAGCCGCGAGAATACGGTCCAACTCGTGGTCCCGTAGTGCATCTGCAACGTCACAGTATTTCCCAACATGCAGTTCCACCACCGGCGCCGCAAGCGCAACCGCCGCCTCGATTTGGTGTGGTTCGGGTTCGATGAACAACGAAACCCGCACGCCCGCCTGCAGCAGCTGGCGCACGAAGGGGGCTAAATGATTGTGTCCCGCCGCCGCATCGAGGCCGCCCTCAGTTGTTCTCTCCTCGCGCCGCTCGGGAACAATACAGGCCGCATGCGGCAACCATTTGAGCGCAATCTCCAGCATCTCGTCCGTGGCAGCCATTTCAAGGTTCAGTGGCAACTTCACCTCATCGGTCAACCGCGCAATGTCATCGTCCGAGATGTGCCTGCGATCCTCACGCAAATGCGCCGTGATGCCATCCGCTCCCGCTTGCGCAGCTTGCCGGGCCGCACGTACCGGATCGGGATGCCGCCCACCGCGCGCATTTCGGATCGTTGCCACATGATCGATATTTACGCCGAGTCTCAGGTATCTCTTCATGCTTCCTGCCCCATGCGTTTACGTCGGCGCCCACGACGCCTCTTGCGTTTATGTTGATATGCCGCGATCAGCGACTTGACCGAAAAATAGACGCCAATCCAAACCAGGATCGCCGTCGGAACGCTGCCGGCCATCATCGGCAACAGCACCGGCAGAGCATGATCGTACAAATACGTGAAGTCAAAGCGTAGCAGCGCGACCATGCTCCTGCCGAAAATTTGGGGCAAGTCCAGCTGCTCGACCGTTACCGACGTGCTTTCGACCCCCATACGCAAGCCCAGTTCATGAATCCACAGCCAGATTATCGGGAATGTCCAAGGGTTACCCGCCGCAGTGCCAATGACAGAGGCCAGGACATTTGCGCCGATTATCCATGCGATCGCCGCGCTGAGCAGCACGTGAAATCCAACGAAAGGCGTGCACGACACCGCGACACCGCAGGCGAGGCCTGCCGCGATGCTGTATGGCGTCCCCGGCAGCCGGGCTAGCCGGTGCCAAAGATACATCGCCGACCGGCGCCAGCCGATAAGTGGCCAGATCAGGTTGCGCAACCGCAACCCAAGGTGCAGTTGAATTCGCCGTTTGAACATATCAGCTAGACGTCCCGGATGACGGGGCGGCGCAACAAGGTGTCAGGCTCAGCCACGGATCCGCTCGACCGAAGTGACGACAGGGTCGGTACGCAACGCTGCGACGATATCCGTCAACTGTCGCGCATCCTTAACTTCGATGTCGACGTGCAGTTCAAAGAAATCCGGCGAACGGCTGGTGATCTTGAGATTGGAGATATTGCCACTGCCGCGGCCGATCAACGTGCATATCGCACCGAGCACGCCTGGTTCATTGTTGAGGACGACGTTGACACGGCCAACATGTACGCCAATCGCATCCGCGTCCTCATCCCACGAAACATCGAGCCAGCGCTCGGGCATATCGGTAAAGCTCTCAAGCGTTTCGCAGTCATCCGTATGCACCGTGACGCCTTTGCCCGTCGTGACAATGCCAAGTATGCGATCCCCCGGCAGAGGGTGACAGCAATTGGCGAAATGCAAGGCCATCCCTGGGATCAATCCGCGGATCGGTACGGCGTGGGCATCGCGCTTCGCTGCCTTTCCGTTACCTTTCTGCGTGGCTGGCTTACGTCGTTTCCGTCGCGTACCTGGCTGGCTGGCAGCGATGACGTCCCCGCCGGTGATCTCTCCTTCGCCAACCAGAACGTAAAGATCCTCTGGAGTACCGCAGTGAAACTGGCCGAGCGCCTCGCGCAATTGGTTTTCGTCGAAACCTTGCCCGTCTTGCGTAAACGCCTGTTCGACAATCTGTCGGCCGAGCCGAACATACTGCTCATACTGTTGACTGCGCACGTAGCGACGAACGCTGGCCCGTGCCTTACCGGTCGTAACAAAGCTCAACCAGGTCGGCGAAGGCGTTTGCTGTTTCGAGGTCGTAATCTCGACCTGGTCTCCGTTCTGCAACTTGGTTCGCAGAGGGACGACTCGTCCGTTAACCTTGGCGCCGATGCAGGTGTCGCCAATTTCCGAATGAACCGCATAGGCGAAATCGACCGGCGTGGAATTCTGAGGCAGCGCATAGAGGTCACCTTTCGGCGAGAAACAGAACGCCTGATCGCTAAACATCTCAAGCTGGGTGTGCTCGAGGAACTCTTCCGGACCAGATGCGTGCTCGAGGATTTCGAGCAACTCATGCAACCAGCGATACTGTTCGCCCTCGGTCTGACCAGCGCTTTGCTTGTATCGCCAATGGGCGGCAACACCATACTCGGCCACTTCGTGCATCTCCCGGGTCCGGATCTGCATCTCGATTCGCTGATTCTCTGGCCCGATAACGCCCGTATGCAGCGAACGGTAACCATTCGGCTTGGGAAGTGAGATGTAGTCCTTGAAACGCCCCGGTACGACACGGTACTTGGCGTGAATAATGCCAAGTGTGCGGTAACAGTCCT
>CAZCVU010000308.1:0-3876 GCA_964501745.1 uncultured Flavobacteriales bacterium
GGCAAGGGAAAACTGGTAGGACCAGACCTGTCCGGGGTCACTACACGCCGAGAGGAAAGCTGGCTTCGACGGCAGATAAAGGAGCCCGATCAACTGATCGAGGAAAAAGACCCGATCGCGATGCAGCTCTTAAAGGAATCGGACAACGTGCCCATGGCGCCGCTCGACCTGAACGACGAACAGGTCATCGCGGTCATCGAATACTTGAAGAGCATCGAGAAGCAAGCGGTCGTGACTGTCGGTATTCCAGACGAGTACATACCCACAATTATCGTCAGCGTAGTCGTTCTTATTCTCCTCACGTTCCTGGGACTCAAGGTCGGTAACAAAAGGCTCGATGTCAGCTGAGTCGACGTCGACGGAAACTAAGGAAAGCGGCGGGTTTATCATGAAGAACAACAGCAAGTGGTTCAACGTAGTCGAGGACTCCCGCTCCTGGGAGGACTTCTACAGGAAGCGGTGGAACTATGACTACAGCGTACGGACCGGGCACGGAGTTAACTGCTCTATGGCCTGCAGCTGGGAGGTCTTCGTCAAGGACGGCCTCATCTGCTGGGAGTTGCAGAAGACGGACTATCCGCAAATCGACCCCGACATTCCCAATGTCGAGCCTAGAGGTTGTCAGAGGGGCGTTACCGCCTCCTGGTACCCCTACAGCCCCTTGAGGCCGAAATTCCCATACGTCCGCAAGGTGCTCTGGGACTTCTACGTCCAGGAACTGAAGAGCGGCAAAGACCCCGTCTCGGCTTATGCGAGCATCGTCGAGGACGAGGATCGATCGAAGAAGTACAAGTCCGCAAGAGGCAAGGCCGGTTGGAAAAGAGTGAGTTGGGACCAAGCGGTCGAGCTCGTTGTTGCGGGCCAGATTTACACCATAAAGAAATATGGTCCGGATCACATGGCCAACTTTTCGCCGATCCCTGCGATGAGTCTGCTCAGCTTCATTTCCGGGCACAGATACAACAATCTTCTGGGTGGGATATACTGTAGCTACTACGAATGGTACCACGACCTGCCCCACGTCTCTTCTTCGATGTTTGCGGACCAAACGGAGAATTGTGAAAGCTCCGATTGGTATCTCGGCACTTATTGGATCGTCGCCGGCTCCAACATCAATATGACCCGCACTGCCGATGCCCACTTCCTTTCCGAAGCAAAGTACCGCGGCTCGAAGATCGTCGTGCTTTCTCCAAATTACTCGGATGTGACGAAGTATGCCGACACATGGGTGCCGCTGGTGCCGGGAAGCGACGGCGCCTTCTTAATGGCCTGTATCCATGTCATCTTGAAAGAGTTTTTTGTAGACAATGAAACGCCCTATTTCACGGAATACGTGAAGCAATATACGAACCAGCCGTTCCTGGTCGTTCTCGACGAAGACGGCGGCAAATATCAGATGGGCCGGTTCCTTCGGGCTTCCGATATCGCCGAGTATTCCGCGGAGGAGAATGCGGACTGGAAGCTGATCATGATGGACGGCGGCGGCCGACTGCAGCTGCCGACCGGAAGCATCGGCTTCAGGTGGGAGAAGGAACCGAGCGGAAACTGGAACCTGCAGCTGAAGAACGCCGTCACCGGCGAGGACTTCGACCCGCTGCTGAGCTTGCTCGGGAACCACGACGAGCCGGCAATGGTGGCGTTCAGCGATTTCACCGACACCTTCAACATCAACATCGGCGAGACCAAGGGCAGGGGCCAGAAGGCGGTCGAGATCCTGCGCGAGGTGCCCGCCAGGAGAGTAAGGACCGCGGACGGCGGCGAGGTGCTCGTCACGACCGCGTTCGATCTCTTGGTGGCACAGGCAGGCGTCTCGCGGGGACTGGACGGCGACTACCCGCAAGACTACGACGACCCGAAGCCCTACACGCCGGCATGGCAGGAAGCGCAAACCGGCGTGAGCCGGAACTTGGCCATCCAGGTGGGGCGGGAGTTCGCGGAAAATGCCGAAAAGACGCGGGGTAAATCGCTCTTCATAACCGGTCCCGGTCTGCAGCACTTCTATCATGGTGCGTCGCTCTACTATCGCAGTGAAGCGGTGATGCTGGCCCTTTGCGGCTGCAACGGGGTGAACGGCGGCAACTTCAACCACTACGTCGGCACCCAACACACTCGCTTGAACGCGGCTTTCGTCAATCTGAGCGGCGCGCTCGACTGGTCCCGGCCGCCGCGCCTCATGAACAGCACCTCCCTATGGTACTTCCACACCGGCCAGTGGCGGTACGACAACATGCCCCTGGACACGCAGTGGGCCACCGGGGCCAAGAAGCTTCCCGCCTTCAACCACGCGGCAGACATGAACTCGCTCGCCGTCAGATTGGGCTGGCTGCCCTTCTTCCCGCAGGTCGACAAGAAGAACCCGATCGAGCTCTACAAGGAGGCTGTCGAGGCAGGGTGCCAATCCGACGACGAAGTAAAGGAATGGATCGCCGATCAGTTCAGGCAAAGAAAGCTGAACTTCGCCATCAACGATGTGGATGCGCCCGAAAACCGCCTGAAGATGGTGACCGTCTACCGCGGCAATCTGATCGGCACCAGCATGCGCGGCCACGAATTGGCGCTGAAGCATTTCCTTGGCACACACAACAACGTCATGTGGGACGAGGAGCCGGCGAAAGACCTAGTGAACGAGATCACTTGGCATGAAGAGTCCGCCATCGGCAAATTGGACTTCTTGGTCAATCTCAACATCCGAATGGATTCGACGGCGAACTACTCCGACGTCGTGCTCCCGGCGGCCTTTTGGTACGAGAAACACGACGTCACCTTCGGTGACATGCACACGTTCGTCCATCCTCTGACGCCGGCGACGCAACCGCCCTGGGAAGCCAAGCACGATTGGGAGGCATTCAAGCTGATCGCCAAGAAGTTCTCGGAAATGGCCAAGGATCATTTCCCGGAGCCGGTAAAGGACGTCGTCTTCAACGCCTTGTGGATGGACAGCCCCGAGCAACTCGCCCAGCCCTTGGGAGAGGTGAAGGACTGGCAAGCCGGCGATACGGAGCTGACCCCCGGAAAGACCTTCCCCAGTATCAGCATCGTCGAACGGGACTACACCAAGGTCTACGACAAACTGGTGTCGCTGGGCCCGCTCGTCTCGCAGCCCAAGGGCTATGGCTCCAAGGGGCAATACACGGATCTGACGCCCATCGTGGAAGAAGAGCTGAAGCACAACGAAGCTCTGGAGGTGAGGGATGGACGTGTCTTCTTCGAAAAGCCGGAACAGGCCTGCGAGCTCATTCTCCAAATTTCGCCCGAGTTGAACGGCAGGTTGTCATGGCTCTTCTTCAAGGAAATGGAGAAGAAGGTCGGACTTCCCCTTGCCGATATGGTGGAAAGCGTAAAGACGAGAAAGGTCCACTACAAGGACATCATCTCACAGCCGCGCCGAATTCATACGACGCCGCAGTGGAGCGCGGTGCTCCACGACGAGAACGGAAAGCAGCGAACCTTCGCGCCGTGGACCATGAATGTGGAGCGGTTGAAACCTTGGCATACGCTGTCGGGAAGACAGGAGGTCTACTACGACCACCAAGGCATCAGAGAATTGGGCGAGGCCCTTCCGACCAACAAGCCTCCGCTGGATATGGTCGCCGTCGGCGACATCAACATGGATCGGGTCGGGCCGAAGTCCAAGGTCTTCCGCTTCATAACGCCGCACGGAAAGTGGCAGATACACAGCTCCTTCAGAGACCACTGGCCGATGATGCACATGTCGCGCGGCGGTCCCACCGTATGGCTCAATCCCGACGACGCCAATGAAATCGACGTCGGCGACAACGATTGGGTCGAAATGTATTGCGAGAACGGCATAGAAGTCGTCAGGGCGGTGGTAAGCCATCAGGTGCCGCGTAACATGGCGATCACCTACCATCAGGT
>CAZCVU010000309.1:0-3876 GCA_964501745.1 uncultured Flavobacteriales bacterium
GATTAGTCTTGGATTCACCTTACTTCCACTTTCTTTTTGCCCGCTTTGAGTCCTATCAATGTCAGGCCAAGTAGCACGACGACGCTTATGATCACGGTGGGCACGTATTCGGACGGAATGCCGACCGACACGGTTCCCCGTTGTTCGGTGCTCTTCAAAAATTCAATTACCGCTGCCACTTGCGCATCGTCCAGATCGAGTGACGCCATCGGCACATCATCGGATTCCTTCAAAAGCTGCAGTGCGATCGGGTCCTTTTCGTCGATCAGCGCCTCGGGATCCTTGATCTGCCGTATGAGCCAGCTTTCTTCCCGGCGTTTGGTTACGCCGGCCAAATCAGGCCCTATCAGTTTCCCCTTGCCGATGGAGTGGCAAGCCGCGCAGAGGCTTTTGAAAATCTCTTGGCCGGTTTCCGCCGCCTTGGCGTTCCCGATCGGCCCCAAAAAAATGACCGTCATGAGAACGGCCAATGAAGGGACCCGCCATTTTTTTGGAAACCCGGTAGCCATATCTGCCAACCTTTCAAGTTTTCGGTTTGGTTCAGGCAACATGAGGGATCCGCACTTCAGTTTGAAGGTTCCGGGGAACGTTCGCGCTTTCGCGGCTTTCGGTCGGGTTGGTTGCTCTATGGAATGCATTTGGATCTCCGGCTAATCCTTCCGCGTCGCGTCCTTGGACGGTTGCGCGGTCAATGCAAATCCCGGCACCCCACTCACCCGTGCCAGGAATTCATTCATTGTCGCGAGATCCCGGAAGTAGGTTTCCTGGCCGCCCTGGACGTGATGGATGTGGCCGCGCCATACTGTTTCCCCATTCGATCCATGCTCCAGCCAGATCCGGGCGACGAAGGACTTTGAAATATGTTGCTCGGTTGCCACGGCTGGTCCCGTTCAACTTTTCAATGTGCTTCACGAATTCCTGTATACGACTCGCCAGTGACAGTCTGGTGACAGCCGATTTCGGGCACGTGGGTCACATGAAGGCGTTGGGAAACGAAGGCCGGGGGCGGCCGATCAAGAAGTGAGAAATATGGGCTAGGGCGGGCGAAAAATCCGACCACTTGGAAGAGCGCGTTCGCGCGCCATTCGCCCGTGCTATTCGGGGGGGCGACCGGCAGTTCTCGCGACCGCCGCTCCTGGATCCTCTTCGAGAATTCGTTGGTACAGATGTCGCGTCTCGGACATGGGCGCTACTTCGAGCTCGCGCGCCAGGACGCGTTCACACTGGTGATACTGGGCGACGGCGGCATCTGGATTGCCGAGGCTAACAAGATGCGACATAAGCGCTCGGTGGATGCTTTCCCTGCACGGGTCGTGTAGGAGGGCGTCCCGATCGACCCGCACCGCTTCGGCGTAGTGGCCGCACGCCGCATGGCATTCAGCCATCCCGGTCAACATATCGAGGCAGATCTCGCGCAGCCGTTCACGTTGCAGGGCGAAGGTATCGTCGTAAATGTCTTCCTCCATGTAATCGCCCCGGTACAGTCTCTGAGCCTCTTCGTAGCAGCGCAACGCCTCGGCCCAGCGTTGCTGACGCTGGTGCGCATAGCCCTCGGCGACAAGGCTCTCGAAGATCTCCGCGTCCACCCAAACCGCTTCGCGCTTGATCAAATAGGCCCTTTCAGCCGTTACCACGACATCCTCGTCCACACCGGCCGCGCGCAATTGCTGACGAAGAAAATACACAGTCACCTTGAGTCGTTCCCACCCATGGCTCTCCTCGACGTCGGGCCACAAGTATTCGATCAGCGCCTCGCGATGGACGGCACGGCCGACGTGCGCGACCAAATATTTCATGAGCGCCAAGGCCTGTTTGCGTTGCCATTTTTCTATGGCGAGTGCGTTCCCACCCGTCGCCAGGGCAAAATGGCCGAACGTCGAAACCCGGAGGGTCGTCTCGGGCGAGGGCCGGTTCCGTTTTTCCTCATCTTCGCGCAGCAAGACGATGGCGACGATCGATCCGGGGCCGGATCTTCGTGCCCGTTTCGGCATGACGACGGAAGCGAAGCTCATCGGAACCCACGAGCCATCCTTGTGGCGCGCGGTACACGAGGACGTCGCGAACGGCCGGTGGCGCCGGAAACACCGCAAGCCTTCGCAACTGGGGACGCATAGCGGTTCGCCGCCGGGAAGCACGGCTTGCAGAACGTCGGCACAGTGTTGGCCGATGACGTCTCCCGGCGCATAGCCCAAAAGCTGTTGCGCCGCCTCGTTCCAAACGACAATCTCCAAGCCGCCGTCGACAGCAAAGGCCGCATCGGAGGCTAGATCGGCGAGATCAACCGCATCAACCGTTTCGCTGATCATGGCCGCATCAGTCTCCGCGAAAAGGGGCACACCAGTCTCTCAAAAGATGCCGAATCACGCTTGATCTATGTCAACAGTCCAACAGGACCCCCAACGGATTGAGGCCTCGGAACGTTGATGCGAAGCTGCTGACGGTACTGCTGTCAAACTGTCCGAATGGGCGGGAATTGAAGGTGCCCAGGTTTCTTGGACGGCTATGGGCTTGGCGAGCGAGGGAGAACCCCGGCCATGCGGCCTACGCCGCAAGCGAAGTCTCGATTGACTTCGGTTGCGTGGCGACAGCCACACACTCGGGTTTGGCAGTGTTGGCCGAATCAGGTGGCTGTTACCGGCGGTCCTTGCCGGTCTCAGTGCCGGTCTCAGTAAGGCATGAGAGTGGCCCGACGGTCCCTCACCTTGACGACGTAGGGGATGTTTTCGATCGCAATGCGGGAGGGATCTCTCGCTGTCACGTCCTCGACCGTACCGTATAGAACGACGACGCCGTTCGTAACGATGACCGTAGTGAGCCAGGGACTGGTCCCCGGCATGTCTTCGAGGGTCTCGATCACCTTGAACCGAATCTCGTCGTCGTCATTGCCCACCGGCGCGTGTGCTCCTTCGGGCCTCGCAGCAAGCGCTCGCACGATGTTGGCCCGGCTAAGGATGCCGACAAGCTTATCCTCCCTCATCACCAGCAACCGTCTGATGTTGTTGCCTTCCATGGTATCGACAACCTCCGCCAGCGAGGCGTGCTCGGAAACAGAGATGACATTGGGCGTCATTATATCGCGTGCGCGCATGCCGTGCGCTTTGGCATCGAAGGCAGCCGCGGCCTCTGGGTCTTCGATTATTCTATACCAGGACGATCGTATTCGATGTTCGTCGGTACCGAGTTCTTGCCGATGGATCAGATCGCCCTCGCTGACGATACCGACGACTTCACCGTGATCTACCACGGGCAACGCACTGATGCCTTTTTCGGCCAATGACACGGCAATTTCCCGAACTGTCGTCTCCGGTCCCACCGTGAACACCTGGGTCGTCATGATATCCTTTGCTAGCATCGCGAATCTCCCGACGGGTATGTCGAAGCAAATTGGCTCCCAGGGTTATCCGTTTCCATCTGTTCGACCATCGCCTGATTGCGCCTGTTCGGCGCGAAGTGAATGGTCACCCGCCTGCCCGCGACGTCGATATCCTTGATGAATCCGGCGGCAACGAAGTCGCGCCCGAACACCGGGTACTGGACCGACCGTCCTGGAAGTGGGTTTCCTGGCCGCCCTGGACGTGGCCCCGCCATATTGGTTCCCCCTTCGATCCGTGTTTCAGTCAGATCCGGGCGACGTAAGAATCTCAAACGTGTTATCCGGTTGTGCAGGCCGACACCACTCAACCTTAAAATGTCGTTCGAGGCATTCTTCGACCAGCCGGTGACAGTCTGGTGACAGTCGCGCGCGATGTATACGGCGTCGTGTTCGCCGGCGATCCGAAGACCGTCGATGTCGCCGCGACGGATCTTTGTCGTACCGGGACACGACCGGGACGCATTTTGGGTTGTATGAAATTCAGGACGGCGCTATCGTCCGCC
>CAZCVU010000310.1:0-3868 GCA_964501745.1 uncultured Flavobacteriales bacterium
CCTTACCCGGTCCTCGTTTTCACTGGTGAGGAGAGCTACTTCACCGGCGCGAGCGGTCACTAAGGCGGCTTCGGGAACAGGCTCAAATTCCAATACGAAGGTCAGCCCTGAGCGGGCAAGAATCTGGCCATCGCCTGTAAAAACAATGGCTTCTGTTAAGCCTCTAAGTTGTGACTGCAGGTTTACCAATTGATTGAATCGTGCTGGACTATTGCCGAGGGTCGGTGCCTCGCGGCCGAGGTCGCGCGCCATCCGCAGCACGTCGGCCCGGATGATCTGTTTGTGCTCCTGGAGATAGGCGTCAGCAACGGCAAGCGAGGCGTTAAGCGCCGTGCGCACGCGTTCGCTGAACCAAGATTCCAAGCCAAAATTGAAGAACAGACCGGAAAAGATCGCAACGATGATCGCCGGTGTTACCGAAACCAACCCAAACAACACGACCAACCGCACGTGCAGACGTGAACCAGCCGATCCCTTTCTTCGCTCCGACCAAATGCCGACAATTCGCCGCACGATGAAGATTGCAAGCAACAACAGCAAAGCCAGGTCGAGATTAAGGAGAACTAGAACGGTGTCTGGATCCGAACCCAAGGCGGTAATGTCGGTCAGCACGGCATAGGTACCGATGCCGGCCGCTGGCGCGGCAACCGCCAAGGCAATGGCTAGAATCCGCCCTAAACGTATGCGTTGTGCCCACTGCGCTAGGCGCTGCCAAGCCGACGGCTGCGGCGGTGTCGCGCCGGAAATCGTCCCGTTGGACGATTCTACGGTCATTTCATGCCCCGTTTTACAGGTATCCGTAGCTTTTGAATCTTCTTGCGCAAGGTGTTTCGATTGACGCCCAACAGGCGTGCTGCCCGAACCTGATTGCCACGTGTCGCGGCAAGCGAGAGTTCGATCAGGGGCCGTTCAACTTCACGGAGAATACGGTCGTACAGTCCCTCTGCCGGCAAGCTGCCATCGTGTGCACTGAAGTAGATTTGTAGATGTTGCTTCACCGCGGCGCTTAGACCTCGGCTGTCCGTTACGGTTCTCGAGCCTTCAGCCTTGCGGCCAGACGATTTTTCGGTCTGCCCGTCAGCCATCGCAGTATTCCCTATTAGGAGTTGCCAACAATTGTGCCGCTTCCACCCGTCGACATTGAACTCACGCGAGCCGCCAGTTACCTGTTCGCGACACTATGCTGCCGCTCTGCGCAGCGTTGCAATAGGCTTGCCCGCATCGATCGGAACCGGCCGCCTAGCTCGGTCGCCGAAATTAGACAAGCAGTACGTCGGTCACGAATTTCACTCCAGGATAACCCAAGGTGACAAGCAAGTAGGCGACAAGCGCCACCCGGGCCGCCTTCCGGCCTCGTAGGCCGGTTCGAAAGTGTACCAGCAACATTCCACTGATGGTGAGGAATGCGGCAAGCGTCAACAGGACCTTATGGTCGAGCACCAAGAGGTCACCTGTCGTGAAGTATTGCGTCGCCATTCCGCTCAGTAGTGCCAGAGTGAGGATCACCTGGGCAGCAATCATCAAACGAACTTGAAGGACCTCAGCGTCGGCGACCGACGGCAGCATTTGATTCAGGCTGGTCGGACGTTTCGACCGCAACGAACGCTCCTGCAAGAACACAGCAAGGCCGGAAACGGCGGCCACCGTCAGGATTGCATAGGTAACGATGGAGGCAGCAATATGCAGGCCTATCCAGCCCAGTGGCGCGGCAGTGATCATTGGCCGTTCGGGGGCCTGGCTCCAGATTGTCGCGAGTCCTCCTAGCCCCAAGAGATAGGGCAGCAGGAGTGGTGCCAGCCGCCAGCTTGTTTTCGTGAGCGCAGTGAGGCCGGCAAACAGGCAGAGACTGAGGGCGACTGTTATCCACAGCGCTAGCGAAAAGCCGGTTCGCCAGGCACCGCCAAACTGCAGCCAGACCGCTGTCAACGACCCTGCGGTGGCGACCGTCACGACTGCCCAGAAAACCCCGTCGGGTCGCTCCTTGCCGCTGAACGAATAGAGTGTTGCCGGCACAAGTGCCAGCAATGCGGAAAGGTTGACTACAAGCGGGTTGTCCATGGCATATCCTAGTTCCATTGTGCCAGTGGGATGGTGCCAGAAACTGGTATTGGAATCAGCCTTGGTCGCTCTAACCGACTTCCCCAACGGCGGATAAGAGTGCTGCCGCCGTCGCTTCCTCTGTGATAACGACCTTCGCCTTCGTCAATGCGAGCGTCGCTTGCATGATGGGGACTTTTTCCACTCCGCCAGACGCAAGTACGACCTTTGGGATGTTCCGAAGCGCCGTCGGATCGCAGGCCATTACCCTGCGGTTCAACGGGTGATCGACAAGCGAACCGTCAGGCATCAGAAAATGGCACAACACATCGCCGACGGCGCCCGCTTCCCGCAGCGAAATCATGTCGTCATGACCGACGAGTCCGTAGTCAAAGATTGTTGCGGTGTCGGCCATATCGCCGACGCTGACGACCGCCATGTCGAGCTTGCGAGCACGCTCGAAGACCTCTTGAAGTCCCTCTTGTTCAAGCAATGAGGCGCGTGTAGCCTCGTCGCTCGTGAAGGCGGGCGCCGCAATATAGTAGCATTCTGCGCCGAGCAGATCGGCAAAGCGCCAAGCGAATTCGGACGGGCTGACGGCTGAGGCGTGGGTAAGACCACCGAGCAGCGACACGACCGTCACATCCCTAAGCGGCCGTGTCTCGATCGATCGAAGGCTGCTCTGCAGGGTGCGTCCCCAACCGACACCAACGGTCATGCCGCTCTTGAGGTTGGCCGATAAGTAGTCGCCTGTAGCATTGCCAATAATTGCGTCGAGGCTGTCGGCATCCTGTGGCGTCGGTACGACAACGGCCTGATCGAGATCGAACACGCGCTCCAGTTTTTGTTCGAGCTCAACGCAACCGGCCAGTTTTGAATTTATGCGGATCTGCACGATGCCCTCGTCGCGGCATTGCGCCAGGATGCGGACCACTTTGAGCCGAGTGAGCTCAAGCTTTTTCGCTACCTGTTCCTGTGTCAGCCCCTCGACATAGTACAACCAGGCAACGCGCGTTCGCTGCTGCGCCGCGGGATCGGCGATTCCCGAGAGTCGCACATCGCGTCCGTTGGGCTTTTCGAGTCTCACAGCGGTGCCGTCACGCGACAGGTGAATCCATTGATGCTCGCCCGATAGTATCCGAAAGACATCTGTTCGCGACGATACACCGCGTCCGCATATCCCGAAATGCAAATCAGCGAGGTGCGTCGTGCCGATGCAGAAGCACGCAGCCACAAATATTCCGTCGTATTGCCGGCATCGTGGATTAGCCGTGCGTCGAGCGAGTGTCCGCTAGTGCCGAGGCTGTGCCATTTTTATAGTGCGATGGTCGCTACGGCCTGGGCCGCGACTCCTTCGCTGCGACCGGCAAAACCCAATCCCTCAGTCGTCGTAGCCTTGACGCTAACCTGCGTCGAATCGATACCAATAATCTCTGCGACCCGGCGCTGCATCTCCTGACGGTGTGGTGAAATCTTTGGGCGTTCGCAAATCAGTGTAACGTCCAGGTGTCGAACCGATCCACCGCGCTCATTCAGCAGCGTTGCGGCATGTTGCAGGAAGACAGTTGAGTCCCTTCCCTTCCACTGCGGGTCGGTGGGTGGAAAATGTTCACCAATATCGCCCTCCCCCATTGCACCTAGTATCGCGTCGGTCAGCGCATGCAAACCGGCATCTGCATCGGAATGCCCTGCGAGTCCGCGATCATGCGGAATAATCACACCACACAGCGTTACGTGATCACCAGGCCCAAAGCGGTGAACATCGAAACCGTTGCCGACACGCGTTTCGCCTCCGGCCAGCAAACGCTCGGCGTGGCGAAAATCCTGCTCG
>CAZCVU010000311.1:0-3863 GCA_964501745.1 uncultured Flavobacteriales bacterium
GCACGCCCTCTCCGCCCCAGGCGTCGATGATGACATCGGCCCCCTCTCGGACCTTCACGGCGTCGGCGGACAGCAGATCCGCAACGATCTCCAAATCACCCGGATCGCCGATTTCGAGCAGCGGTGTTCCGGCATCAACCACACCCTCGCTCTCATGCATAACCTTGAGCACGCGACCGTGCACCGGCGAGCGGACCTCGACGCAGCAGCGTTGCAGCCCGCCACCGCCTTCGCCATCGGGGACGATCAAGGCGGCACGCGCATTCTCCAGCTCAAAGTTGCGCACCCGTAGCGTCGCTTCTGCCGTGGCAACTGTGGCTTCGCGGGTTTCGACCTCCAGGACCGCACGTTCGAGAGCGCGCTGCGAGATTGTTTCCCTGACGACCAGAGCGCGCGCGCGCTCCAGATCGGCGCGCGCAAACTCCAGCTCCGCCGTTGCACGCTTGAGATCCGCCCCGGCCAGCGAACGCGCCGCATCGGCCGCATTGACCGCTGCCTCGGCTTGAGTCTGCGCCCGCACGTCGAGAAACGTCGGATCGCGTGGCAAAATCACGGCGAGCACCGTCTTGCCGGCAACTACCGTGTCACCGACATGGCTTTCGATCCGCAAAACGCGGCCTGGAACCGGCGTTGAAACGACGTAGATATCCTTGATCCGCGTCTCGCCTTCATCGCTGATGGAAACTTGCATGGCACCTCGGGAGGTGATCGCGCTATCAACCGGCACGGGCTGCGGCATGAACGCGTAAATCAGAGCCGCGATGAGCAGCAGGCCCGCTGTGGCCATGACGAACAAGCGACGACGCGAGGTAGGCATCTCTTCTATTCCCTCGTCTTCAAGACTGCGATCAGGTCCAAATGGTCGACGCGTCGGCGCACGACGAGGCCCGAAGCTATGGCGGCAACGACCACCGCCAACATCGCCACGCCGTAGGTCGAACGCTCGACCACAAGCGGAATCCGATAGAGCTCGGTATCGAACGTCCAGACGAATAGCGCGGCCAGGCCATAACCGATGACACTACCGAGCGGTAAGGCCAGAAGGACCAGCACTGCAAGCTCGCCCAGCAGGATGTATGAAACTTCCTGGCAGGTGAATCCGAGCACCCGAAGGCTTGCCAGTTCGCGGCCGCGTTCGGAGAGCGCAATTCGGGCGCTGTTGTAGACGATACCGACGGCCAGCAGACTGCCGAACATGATGTAGAACGAAATCATGATATAGACGGTTTCAGCCATCGTTTTGCGGAAAGTCCCGAGCTCCGCCGTTCGAAGCGAAACGCCAGCGACTGCCGGTGTGTCCTTAAGTCGGCGATAAAGTCGTTCCGCCGCCAGCGGATCAACCTTGAGGTATGCACCTGACGCCACCGGTGCTTCCCGCATCAAACGGTTGAGGGCGCTGCGATCCATATAGGCGGAGGTGCCGATATAGTCCCCCGTAGTTGCCACGACCTGCAGTTGCCTGATCGGCCGGCGGCCCTCCAGAACTTCGACTGTGAGCCGCTCGCCGCGGCTGACGTTCAGGAGCTCCGCAAGTTTGTCGGACAGTATCAGTCCCCGGGAAGGTAGCTCGGCCGTGCGTTGCTCGGCGACCAGCAGACGGTTGAGGTCACCGCCGCGACTCAGCCCCGTGATCGCGGTACGCTCGCTCAGATGGCCGTGCCGCAGGCGCACGGGTACCACGCGATAAGGTTCAACGACGAGCGCGCCAGGCAAGCGCCCAACTTCCTGAACCACGCTATCTTGCCGCGCCTCAACGAACGAGACCGAGGCATCATGGCGGTGTGCGCCGAAATAGTAGGATTCGATCATGTGATCGATGGCATCGTAGAAAAACAGTGTCCCAACCATAATCGCGACAGCTAGAGATACACCAAGCGTAGTAAGTCCCGCTCGTATTGGAAACCGGGCGATATGACGCAGAATCATTCGGTTCGGCTCGCTCAAGCGCAATGGTGCCAGCCGCTCAAGAAGCGTCCGCCGATAGCTGGTCGGGGGCGCCGGCTGCATTGCTGTCGCCGGCGGTAGTTTCGCTGCGCGCCGCGCAGCGCCATACGCGGCCAAAACTCCGGCGGTGTAAGAGATAGCTGCAGCGGCGGCGAAGACGCTGGCATCCAGTCGATAGTAGAGGAATGGAAATCGGAAGAATTGCGTGTAGAGCTCGGTTACCAAACGGCCGAGCCAAGCGCCACCCAAAAAGCCCAGAAATACACCAAACGTGACGACTGCCAGCACGAACTTGAGATAGTGCCATGCGATCGCAGCGTTGCCGTAGCCAACAGCCTTCAACAACCCGATCTGCTCTCGCTCCGTGGCGACCAGGCGGGCGATCGCGATATTGAGCAGGAAGGCAGCCACTGCAAGGAAGATCGGCGGAACGATTCTGGCGATCGTTCGCAGGCCGTCCATCTCGCTGCTGAGGTAGGCATTCGATACCTGGTCGTCGCGGTCATACGCGCCGATGCCGCCGTAGCGTTCGAGCATCCGGTCGAGCCGCTCGATGACCTCTTGCGCGCTGACCGAACGCAGCAGCGACAGAGCTACGTTGTTGAAGGCACCATCTAGATCGAATGCCGCGGCAAGCGCCTCACGACTCATCCACAGAATGCCAAAGCGGCGGTCGTCGGGCACGATGACGCCTGCAGCCAGCGAGTAGACATACTCCGGTGACAACGCGATGCCGCTGACACGCAGCTTGCGCTTGCGGCCGTTGACCGTTGCCGATAGATAATCGCCCGGCGCCAGGCCGTTGGCCTCGGCGAAAGCCTCGCTTATTAACACCTCGTCGATACGCCCCGGTGCGATATAGCGCCCACTGCGCAGCGTCAGATCGTTGAGAACAGGGCGCCCGCGTTCGGGAATCGACACCAAGCGGCCGGTGGCCGGCTCCGCAAGGCCGGGAACGTCCAACAGAACTTCCTTGACGATGCGGGTCTCCACGCGTGCGACGCCGGGTATGCGGGCAATCGCGGCCGCCAGGCTCTCGGGTGCGCGTTTGACGGTCCCGAAGACATGGCCGAAGCGATACCTTTCATAGTAGGCCGCCCGCGTATCCTCCACCGAACCCAGCGTACCGAGTGCCATGACGAACGTCGCGACGCCACAGCAGACGACGAGGGCGATCGCTACGACCTGGCCTTTGAGATGCCACAAATCACGAATAAGCTTGCGATCGAGCACGGACATGGCGAACGCCTACCAAGCGAGCTCGTGCGCCGGACGCCTGGCTGGGTTCTTCCGTACGCTGGTAATATGCCCGTCGGCAAACGCGATTACCCGGTCGGCCATCTCCGCAATCGCCACATTGTGGGAAATCAGGGCGGTGGTTGTTTCAAGCTCTCGATTTACCGATTCTATAGCCTCCAGGACAACGATTCCGGTCTTGCTGTCGAGCGCGCCCGTGGGCTCGTCGCAGAGCAAGACCTGTGGACGCTTGGCGATCGCACGGGCCACCGCGACCCGCTGCTGTTCGCCGCCCGAAAGCTGAGCCGGAAAATGGTCGATGCGATGTCCCAAGCCAACGATCTCCAACGCCGCCTCGGGAGACAGTGGGTCAGCAGCAATCTCGGTGACCAGCGCGACATTCTCGCGTGCTGTCAGGCTTGGGATCAGGTTGTAGAACTGGAAGACGAAACCGACATGGTCGCGTCGGTATTGCGTCAGCGCCTGCTCGTCGTAGGTGGTGATATCCCTATCCTGAAACAGAACCTGCCCCGACGTTACCGTATCGAGGCCTCCTAGGATATTTAGCAGCGTCGATTTGCCGCTGCCCGACGGCCCCAGCAGAACTGCAAGTTCACCCTCGAACAACTCAAGGTCAACACCGCGCAGCGCTTCAATAACGACCTCGCCGACTTGGTATGACT
>CAZCVU010000312.1:0-3820 GCA_964501745.1 uncultured Flavobacteriales bacterium
GAGCCGCCCGACGTGAAGAACGTTCTGCTTAGACTGCCTGGCGTAAGTTCTGCCAGTCGGGCTGCCAGTAGAATAGTGGGCGCTGTGCCGGCAGTAAAAACATTCATGCTAACGTCACACAGCTGTTCATAAACCGCTCTCGCGATTTCCTCTCTTCCGTGGCCGGTGTTCTTACAGTAAAAACCCGAAATCGCGTCGATGAATCGGCGACCCTTATCGTCAATGATCCAGACCCCTTCTCCCCCTTCCAGTATCAGTGGACCACCCTCTTCGGCAAGTTGGGCCGAGTTCGCCATGCCGACGAACAGATGCTCAATGGCTGCCAGTTGTAATCCTCGATTGGGGGCGGCTGAGTGTTTTTGCCCTCTCGCATTCGTTTTTTGGATCATATTTGGCTATGCCCTTCGGTTGTTTCCTGAGTCTTGTATTCGAAAGCGCTGCCCAGTATATCCCTCGGGCTTTACAATGATCGATTACATTGTTGCGGCAAACGCGGCCGCAGGCTCGCGGCCTTTATACAGGTTTGGTCTTTTTATGTTCGGACTACAATTGTGAAACAAGGATTAGCATGAGCAGGCCCATTCGCCTCGGTGCCTTATATGGGGCTCTTTTCGGGCTGATCTTCTTCAGCATTTACGCAGGCATCTCCTGGTGGATATGTATAGGGCTTCGCGAATGCGCGAGCGGCTGGGTGCCTTACATCGCTGTTATAGCCTTTGGGCTTGCGCTAGGGAGTCTTGCAGGAGCCGTCATCGTCGCTGCCGCCGTGGCACTTTATCGTGTCACCAAGGTTTAGGCGTCACAACGGCATGTCCGCGCCGCTAGAAATCATCACCCTTCACAAGGCTTGGAATTATGGTGCAAGATGGCCTTCCAATTTGCGTTGATTAACACCAACAATCGGAATATGTAAACGCCATGCGACTTCTTAGTTCTATTCAGCAAACCAGCGAAAATTTAAATGCATGCCCCCAAACGCTGTGACGCGTTGACACAGTAGCACGTGTAATTTGCATATTAAGAGCGCACCAACTGTGGAAACTCGACAGCTACGGAAATGGCCTTTCTCTTTGGAATTAAGTTCCAGCGTAGTGATTCATGCTCCCCGGCAGCCCACCTGGGAAGCTTTCAGGAACATTGAACGTTGGCCGGTCTGGAGCCGTGTATGTCTTGGCGTCTGGGGCATCGCGGGTGGACCATGGCGTGCAGGCGGGCAACTATCTTTCAAGCTCCGAATCGCTGGGGTCTCCGTCTCTTTCTCAGTCAATGTAATCGAGGCACTACCCAAGCAACGGGTGGTCTGGGCCTCAACGGTTCTTGGCTTAACCGCCACAAGAACGTTCACTTTCGATGGGCACAGCGGAACAACCATAGTTACCGACCGAAAAACCTTTGAGAGCCCGTTGATACCTGTGCGGCTCGTCTACCCTCGTCCCGTAATACGCCTCATGACCGAGTCTTGGTTGAACGACCTAAAAGCCGAGTCGGAGCGCCTAGCCCAACGACGATCCAGCCTGATGTAAATATGAGCCCAACTAACCTCGATGGTGAGTCTGATAAAACGCGCCGCCTGCTCGCTGTGTTCGCTCATCCGGATGACGAGACTTTTCTGGCTGGACCGTTGCTTGCAAAGTATGCAGCAGAAGGGGTCCTAGTTGAACTACTCTGTGCGGCGCCATCCGGCAGTGTCGCCCGGAGCCGTCAACTAAGAGAAGCTGCCAGTGTGCTAGGCATTGGACGCATTCATTTGCTTGATTATGAACCCTCACACATGTGGCCAGAAAGGAATGAGCCGACGAACCCGCTGTTTTCAGCAGATGTCAGTCCATCTGTTCAATATGGAGCACGTTGTACCTTGGACAAGGCTTCGCCACACGAATTAGTGGCTGCGATTGGTGCAATACTTCAGTCATTTCAGCCGGATGTCATGTTGGTAGATTCTCAATACGGTTCATATGGACATCCAGATCACGTGTATGTTCATCGCGCTGCTGTTCGGGCTTTCGCCGATCGAGCATGCCCTGGGTCGAAGTTATACGCCTTAGCTTTCCCGAGGCTACTGGTGCGCCTGCATTTATTACTTCTTGCCGGGATTCGGCGCGGCAATCCTCGCGTAGGGCCAAATGGCAAAATTGATCTCGCCCAAGTGATGGTGAATCCTCCTAAATCGAGCGCCCGCATCGATGTATCCAAATTCATAGTGAAGCGGCGTCTCGCTGCTCAGGCATATGCAGCCGAGATCGATGCGGCTCCATTACCCCTAAAAATGCTGGAAAGGTCGCCTCTATGGCTGCAGAAGCTTTTTCTGGGTCGCACCACGTTGACAAGGATTAGTCCGCCACCCGACACGTTCGAACGAGGCCTGTTCCGCCACGTAATCCAATAGAGATAATGGGTGTCGAACAAACACGTTCCATGTCCGCGAAGACCCGATTACAGCACTCCGCTATCCTGCCATAGAAATGTCTCTGTATTTAAAGACTGTTGCCTGTCAACCGGACAGCGCGTTCTTTTTCTCCCTACCTAGGCTAGGATTCTTTCTGCTTGGATACACCTTGAAGGTTGTTCACCGCGCGAAGCTGTGCATGATCTTGCGGCTATGCATATTCACATCTAAACATATAATTTGTACTCGTCATCGCCCCATACTGACTGAAGGAGCTCGCCACACATGCAGGATACCAATTTTGATCTCGTCGTTATCGGGGCTGGGCCCGGGGGATACCACGCGGCCATCAGAGGGACTCAGCTTGGCCTCAAAACAGCCGTTGTAGAGAAAGACGACGGGACAGGGATCGGAGGGGTGGGTGGTGTGTGTCTCAATTGGGGTTGTATTCCCAGTAAAGCATTGCTCAAGAACGCAGAGATCGTGAATCAACTGGCAAGTGCTGATGATTGGGGCCTTTCTTTCGACAATTTCAGGGCTGATATGAGCAAGGCCGTAGATCGTAGCCGACGGGTGTCCAAACTGCTGACTCAAGGCGTGGCGTTCCTTTTCCGGAAGAACAGTGTGGAGCTTTTTCGGGGCCGTGGGACGCTCAGCAGTAGCAACACCGTCACAGTAGAGAACGGGCCAGAACTTTCCGCCAAGCATATAGTGATCGCAACCGGCGCCAGACCCAAGAGCCTTCCCGGACTTGAGATCGACGGGAAGGGCATTATCACTAGTCGTGAGGCGCTAGAGCTTCGCGAGACCCCAAGTGCTATCGGCATAATTGGTGCTGGTGCAGTAGGCGTTGAATTCGCTTACTACTTCCGAGCCTATGGCGCAGAGGTGACTTTATTTGAGATGCTTCCGCACCTGGTGCCCAATGAGGACGAAGAGGTATCCGTTGAATTGGAGCGCTCTTTCGGGAAACAAGGCATAAATTTCTTTACGAATGCCCGCGTGGCGGGTGCAGAAGAGAACCATGGGCGAATGTTGATCAAGTATGCCGCAGGCGGGAACAACGGCGAGCTCAAGTGCGATCGCGTTCTTCTTGGAGTCGGCGTTCAGCCCAACAGTGATGATATTGGATTAGAAACCGTGGGGGTGTCCGAAAACAGAGGTTTCATAAATGTGGACGGCCATATGCGTACAAACGTCCCGAACATCTTTGCCGTAGGAGATGTGACAGGCAAGCTTCCCTTAGCCCACGTAGCCTTTACACAGGGCGTGCTAGCTGCTGAAGCAGCCGCCGGTCACGAAACTACTGCTCTTCAGTACAAAGATATGCCTCGCTGCACTTATTGCCAGCCGCAAGTGGCTAGTATGGGGCTCACTGAAGCAGAGGCGAGAGAACAGGGCATCAATGTACAGATCGGGCGTTTTCCGTTCAGG
>CAZCVU010000313.1:0-3818 GCA_964501745.1 uncultured Flavobacteriales bacterium
CACCGCAAATGATTGAGATCGAGGCCGTAGGTGCTACTGCGAGTTTGTTGGTGAACCGCTCGGAAATTCCATAGTCGTCAGCGTCCGGGCAGGCGCCACGCTCCTCAGCAAGCGTGCGACTTGCGGCGTCTGCCTGGGCACGGATGTATTTGAACATCCGGTTGTTCCAGACCTTTGCCATGACGCCCTCGAACGGAATGCCGGAGGCCTGCAGGAATGAATGGAATCCCATGACTCCCAACCCGACAGAACGTTCACGCATGGCGGAGTATTTTGCCCGCTCCATGGTGTCGGGGGCGGTATTGATAAAATCCTGAAGGACATTGTCGAGAAAGCGCATGATGTCTTCGATGAATGTCGGGTGGCTTTCCCATTCGTTGTATTTTTCAAGATTGAGCGAAGACAAGCAGCAGACCGCAGTTCGCTGATTTCCATGATGGTCAATGCCGGTCGGCAGCGTGATTTCGGAACACAGGTTGGACGTCTTGACGGAGAGACCGGCGAGCTTGTGATGTTCAGGGACCGCGCGGTTCACATGGTCGACAAATACGAGATAGGGTTCGCCTGTTTCGACCCGGGCGGTGAGAATACGAACCCACAAGGATCTTGCCGAAAGCTTGCGCAGGACCGAACCATCTTTGGGACTTACAAGTGCCCATTCCTCGTCCTTTTCGACTGCCCGCATGAAGGCGTCTGGGATCAGCAGCCCATGATGCAAGTTCAGCGCCTTGCGGTTGGGGTCGCCGCCGGTCGGTCTACGCAGCTCGATGAATTCCTCGATTTCCGGATGGTTGACCGGCAGATAAACGGCAGCGCTGCCCCGCCTCAGCGACCCTTGGCTGATTGCGAGCGTCAGCGAGTCCATCACACGGATGAACGGGACGACACCTGATGTCTTACCGTTGCGGCCAACGGTTTCACCAATCGAGCGCAAGTTTCCCCAATAACTGCCGATACCGCCGCCGCGTGCGGCCAGCCAGACATTCTCGTTCCACAGGTCAACGATACCGTCGAGGCTGTCGCTCGCCTCGTTGAGGAAACACGAGATCGGCAAGCCGCGATTTGCGCCGCCGTTGGATAGGACTGGCGTCGCCGGCATGAACCAGAGCTGGCTGACATAGTCGTAAATACGTTGCGCGTGCTCGCTGTCCTCGGCGAAATGCATCGCCACGCGCGCAAAAAGGTCCTGAAAACTCTCGTCCGGCAGTAGATATCGGTCGGTAAGCGTGGCTTTGCCGAATATGGTCAGCAGGTCGTCTCGTGTCGGATCGATGCGGATCCGAATGCCCCGCTCGTTTTGGGCGATGGTTTCACTGCCGGTGGAGGCAAGTTGGTGTTCGAATGTCGAATCAGGAGCGTCGCTGCTATCGATGAGGTGGCCGACGCCAGAGTTATCCACAACCGCCTCATCACGCGTTAGCGCTTCTGTTACCTCGACCATTCCCCCTCCTGTCCACAGGTGTGCATTGAATAACTTGTGGATAAAACACAAGATATCGTACGTTTCGCCATATACCATACAAGATATGGCTATAAGTCAATCAGAACAAAAAGGGAACATATAGCCCGCGTGTAAAATAATCAACGGTTGGGCAATCTCGGCAATTGTCTTGTCGTTGGTTTTGTTTGCGATGGCGCAAGGAAGTTGCAATTGTGCCATCGCTTCTCACGGGACTAGGGGAACGTCGCGAATATGCGCCTCAATCTTGGATGCGGATTCAATAAGCTGGACGGCTACGTCAACGTCGACGCGAACGCGGATTGTGCGCCGGACGAGGTAGCTGATCTGGAAAGCTTGCCCTGGCCGTGGCCTGACAACTCGGTAGACCAGGTGGTTATGACCCACGTCTTGGAGCATTTGGGTGAATCGCCCAAGGTCTACATCGGGATTATCAAGGAGCTTTATAGGATCTGCCAGCCCGACGGCCGAGTAGTCATCACGGTTCCCCATCCGCGCCACGATACCTTCATTGTCGACCCGACCCATGTGCGGCCGATTACAGCTGAAGGCCTATCGATGTTTTCGCGCCGCAATTGCGAGCACTGGATCGAGACTGGAGCTGCCAACACGCCGCTCGCGCTTATGCATGATGTCGACTTCGAGCTCGAGTCGAGCGATGCGGTTCTCGATCAGCCCTGGCGCAGCAAACTTGAGCTCGGCGCCATGACCGAGGCGGAGGTCGTGCTGGCAATTCACCAATACAACAACGTCGTGCGGGAGACGAAGATCGTGCTTCGGGCTGTCAAGAATTAGCGGTGCGGCCGATATCACTCCGCCCCGGTGGCCGCTAGCGCTCCACGGGGCTGCAGTTCATTGGAATTGAGGACAATGGTTCTATGTGCGGTCGCTTTACCCTGACCTCGCCCCTTGAAGCCCTGCGCGACCTTTTCGGCATTTCCGAGCGGCTGAACCTCGCTGCAAGCTTCAATATCGCGCCGACACACAAGATTGCGGCAGTGCGGATCGGCGACGATGGCGAACGGCATTTTGCCTGGCTCGCCTGGGGCCTTATCCCCGCTTGGGCCAAGGACGCAACGATTGCCGGCCGGCTCATCAACGCCCGCGGCGAGACCGTCGCGAGCAAACCGTCATTTCGCGACGCATTTCGCAAGCGGCGCTGCCTCATCGCGGCCGATGGATTCTACGAATGGAAAGCGGCCAAACTGGGCGCGCCTAAGCAACCATATCGGGTCACGCTGGCAGATGAAGGTCCGTTTGCCTTCGCTGGCATCTGGGAACGTTGGCAAAACCCCGCTGCCGCTTTGTCCGACGAATCCGTTTTGGAGACCTGCGCAATTATCACGACTGCGGCAGCGGCACCGATCACACATATCCATCATCGTATGCCGGTGATTCTCGAAGCGGACGACCACGAGGCGTGGCTGACTGCATCGCCGGAAGATTTGCAGAGCCTCATGCGTCCATATAGAGGGGGGCTGGCGGCCTATCCGGTGAGTACGCGCGTTAATGCCGTCCGCAACAACGATGCGGACCTGATGGTGCCGGTGGAGATCGAAAGTCTTGATGAGACTTCGAGCGATGCCGGCCGCGATGGTGGACAGCTTGATTTACTCTAGGAAAACGTACAAGCGCTTGTCTCGGGGAGAATGTAGATGCCGAATATAGATCTTCTTCGCAAAGCATTGCCTGTTGTGGGGATGTTGCTGCTGGCGAGTTGCCAAACCTCGGGAAACCTCGATAGCCTCGCAGCCAAATCATTCAAAATGTACCAGGACGGTCGGTATGCAGAAGCTGAGCCCATGATGCTTCAAGTCTTGGAGCAGGATGCGCAGACCTATGGCAAGAACCACATAAATTATGCGACCGCCCTCAACAATCTGGCGACGCTGTACGACAAGTTGGGCCGCTACGAAGAGGCCGAACCGTATCACCTGGCGGCGTTGAAGCTCCGTGAGCGGCTGCTTGGCAGCAATTCGGAAAAGGTTGCATCGTCGTTATCCAACCTGGCAATCCACTACGAAGACCTGGCGCGCTTCGAAGAGGCGGAGCAATATCATCTGCGGGCGCTCGCGATTAAGGAGAAGAGGCTTGGCCGCGACCATCCGAACGTTGCCATCACGCTCAGCAGCCTTGGTGCGCTCTATCAGACGCTGGGACGATACGAGGAGTCCAATGAGGCTCTGAAGCGCGTCAAGGCGATCCGCGACAAAGTCTTCACCTCAGATGATCCGAAGGTTGCCACCACGCTCAACAACACGGCTGTGACTTATCTCCATCAGGGACGGTTCGCGGAGGCGGAGCGGCTCCTGAAGCGTGCGCTCGACATCAGGGAAAAGCACCTTGCGCCCGAACATCC
>CAZCVU010000314.1:0-3809 GCA_964501745.1 uncultured Flavobacteriales bacterium
ATGGCTCTATCCAGAGATCGTGAAATCGTGACAGAAAACGCTGGCGCGCGCGTTCCTCGGCGCTGCCTGGCAACAGCGACGGTTCCGGAAATCTATCTTCGAGATACTCGATCAGAGTATCGGACTCGCTGAGCGTAAAATCGCCATCCTGGATGGCTGGAATGGTTCCCATCGGCACCAGCTTCTTGTATTCGGCGGCGCCGTGGCCGCCCGGCGGCGGGACCGTCTCGTAGTCCACACCCTTCACGTCGAGGGCGATGCGGACCTTGGCGCAGTAGGTACTCACTGTAGTGGCATAGAACTTTAGCATCCGTGCTCTTCCTCCCCGCGTGCGCCCTGCGCACAACCTCTACAGTGGCCAGACCAGCAAAATCATCGGTGTTGCTACCGCAACGATCAGTATCTCAAGCGGCAGACCGAGGCGCCAGTAATCACCGAAGGCATAACCGCCCGGGCCCATAATGAGTGCGTTGTTCTGATGACCGATCGGTGTCAGGAACGCGCAGGACGCGCCTACTGCGACAGCCATCAAGAACGGGTCAGAACTGACAGTCAATCGGTCGGCGACTGCCACCGCGACCGGCGCCATCACAACGGCTGTGGCCGCATTGTTGAGAATGTCCGAGAGGGTCATCGTGAAGACCAGCAACAGGGCAAGCGCCAATGCCGGCGCAACGTTCTGCACTGGCTCGAACATGAGGCCGACGATCATGCCCGTTGCCCCTGTCGATTCAAGGGCGCCGCCAATCGGGATCATAGCGCCGAGCAGCACGATTACCGGCCAGTCGATACTCTCGTAGAGATCGCGTGCCGGTACGATATTGGAGAGCACCATGGCGACGGCAGCCAGCCCCAATGCGACTTCTAGCGGCAGCAAATTCATCGCGCTTGCCGCTATTGCAGCCCCATAGATAGCTATCGATATGGCGATCCGGCGGCCAGCTCCGAACTGCAGGCCGCGTCCAGCCAGGGGCAGACAACCGAGCGACGAGATCACCTCCGGCAGATGGTCGAGGTCGCCGTGCAGCAACAACACGTCACCAACCTTGAATCGCAGCGCGTTGAGCCGATTGCGATAGGGTCTGCCCTGGCGTGAGACAGCCAGCAGGTGCACGCCATGCCGGCTTGGGAAACGCATCGACTCCACGGTTCGTCCTTCGAGCCGTGAGCCTGTCTGTACGACTGCTTCGGAGGGTCCCGAACCCTCAGCTGTCAGAAGCGCCGAACTGGCGCCCTCCGTTCCAACGATCTTGAGGCCCAGATCCGTCACCACCTTGTCTATCTCGGCCGGTCCTGCTTCGATGATCAGCCGGTCGCTGGCGGCGATTGGCACGCGCTTCGGCAAGCTCGTGTAACGTCGGCCGCGACGCGTCAGTCCGACGATTTGCGCGTCGCTGCGTGATGCAAGTTCCTCGACCTCGGCGAAGGTCATGCCGACAATATTCGCGCCCTTCGGTACGCGAGCCTGAGTGACATAGTCTTCGATCTGGAATAGATCCTGTGGTGCCGTCTTGGCACGGCCGGCGCCTTTGATGAGACGCCAGCCAAAGGTAACGACGAATATACATCCGACGAGCGCAACGGTGCCACCGACCGGCAGAAAATCGAACATTTTGAACGGCGTATCTGTAACCTGCCCACGATAGGTTGCAATAATGATATTGGGTGGCGTGCCGATCAGCGTGACAAGACCACCGAGAATCGACGCAAAGGACAGCGGCATCAAGATCGTCGACGGCGAGCGTTCCGCTTGACCGGCCGAGCGGATCGCTACTGGCATCAGCAGTGCCAGCGCCCCGACGTTGTTCATGAACGATGACATCACGGCGGCAACGCCGGAAAGCGCACCCAAATGTGTAACCGTGCGCTTGGTCGCCGGTGCAATAGCCTTGGCGATCAGCTCGGTGACACCGGAATTCGTCAGTGCTCGACTCAAGATCAATACAGTCGCCACAGTGACCGTCGCGGGGTGACTAAAGCCGGAAAAGGCGCTGCCGGGCGTAACCACGCCGACCACAACGGCAACCAGAAGCGCCGCAAATGCGATCACGTCGTAGCGCCAGCGACCCCACAGGAAGAGCACGAAGATGCCGGCCAGAATGCCTAGGATGAGGAACTGTTCAAGGATCATTGGCTGGGCTGGATCCGTGCCAAGACTACCGGCATAAATTGCCGCAGGTCGCGCTCGGGCAGGCTCTGGCGCTGTATTTCATAGTGTCGGCGAGCGGCTTGTTCACGCGAACTGTGTTCTGCACACGGCGCTAGGCCGTCCCCGCGGGCGAGAACTGAATGTCTTGTCCAAGGCGATCTCTGGCGATGCTGTAGATCGCTTCACGCAATTCGGGATTCCGATCCAGGAAACTCCTGAAATCACGCGCGGCCAACGTTAGAATGTTGCAATAGGAGAGCGCAGTGACAGTCGCGTTGCGCGGCGCATCGGTCAGCAGCGCCAGCTCGCCGAAGAAATCGCTGCTGCCGAGGCGGACGGCATCAGGGTCGAGTTCAACCTCTACCGCACCCGTTGAAATGAAGTGCATGGCGTCGCCGACGTCACCTTTGCGTACCAAATGCTCGCCAGGCAGGGCCAGTCGTGGCTTCAGCAGGCTGGCAATTTCCTTCAGCCTGTCGTCATCGAGATGCGCAAGGTAGGAAACCTGACGCAGCAGTGTCACCGGCTCAAGGCCGAGGTCCAGCGGCGGCCTGTGATCGAACTCTTCCAGGCGCGTATGGAATTCCGTCTGCAGGTCGTTGAATACTTCCTGGCTGATCATCGCTTGCTCGCGCATGTTCTGGTATTCGAGCTGTTCCAAACGCAGCGCAAGGCGCCCTAGGTGGCGGCGCTCCAGCACCTTTGCGTATTCCGGATACTGAAGTCGCAATGCATCGAGTGCCTTGTGGGTTTCTGCCAAGCGCTCAGTGTAGAATTGCAAGGCGCCTTCGGCTGCCGATTTGCCGATCAGCACCTCGATGCGTGTTTGATAGTCGGCGGGCATCTGCCGCAGGACAAATTCGCTTGAAAGAAGGACTTCGAAGCGGTCTGCCAGGCGGTCGCCCAGCGGCCTTGTAAATCCTAGCCTGCGGTGCAGGAAGATGGCGGTTCGAAAGCGCCAATCGAAACGGAGTATGTCTTCGACCGTGCGCTCGAAGCCGGCGGCGCCTCCGGCCTTCAGCCCATCGTGCAAGTGGTCGCACACCAACAGCAGGAGGCGCGTAACGTTCGCCGAAAGCAAATGTTCAGTGAATTGCTGCAGGTAGGTCATCCGCTCGGCATGGACCAGCGTTACCAGGCCGATTTGCACCCAATCCTCATGCTCCAGCTCGCCGACTTCGCCGATCGATGCATCGGTGACCCCCGAGCGCTGCTCATAGTATCCAAGAACTTCACGGGCAAGTGCCGGATCCAGGTCGCAACGCTGGGCGAATTCGCGCACGCTGTCGCCGATGTTGGCGAGCGAGGACGCCATCACCCGATTCCGAATGGCGAGTTCGGCTGGCTCTAGTTTGTCAATTCCTACCAGGTGCATGAGGACGCGCATGGTCGGTGCGTTGACGAACAATGTGAAGAGAACGAAACCGGTGACCAACACCACGACGAAGCTCTTGATGTCGTCGGGCAGCTGCGGATGTTCGAGTACGGCCAGCGCCAGTGCGAGCGAAACGGCGCCACGCAGCCCGCCCCACAGCATCACCAACTCGAACTCGGTGCTGACCTTTTCCGCGAGCCGGAATCGGCCAAGCAACGGCAGCAGGACGTAAAGAATAATTCCGCGGGCGATGAACGCGACAACGATCAGCACACAAAGCCAACC
>CAZCVU010000315.1:0-2499 GCA_964501745.1 uncultured Flavobacteriales bacterium
GCTGAGCCGTCAGGTCGAGAACCGGGACAACAAGCGCCCACAACTCGCGGATCTGCGGGAGTCCGGTTCGATCGAGCAGGACGCCGACGTCGTCATGTTCATCTTTCGTGAAGAATATTATATGGAGAAAGACAAGCCGCTGCGGGACTTTGACGAGGAAAGCACGCACTATTCAGACAAACTTGAAAAGTGGCAGATAAAGAAGTCGGAAGTAGAGAATATAGCCGAAGTCATCATCGCAAAGCAGCGCCATGGCCCGACCGACAGCGTCAACTTGTTCTTCGATGGCGCGCTGACCCGGTTCGCGGATTTCGACCGTCATCACGACGCCGATGACTATCCTTGAGGCGTCCGGACCGGTCCACGGGCCGACCCATCTGACGATCGATCTCGACGCACTCGTCGCCAACTACAAGCTGTTATCCGATCGGTCCGCGCCCGCTTTGTGCGCCGCGGTCGTCAAGGCCAACGCTTACGGCCTGGGGCTAGAGGCCGTCAGTCAAGCGCTGGCAGTGGCCGGCTGCAGGTGCTTTTTCGTCGCACTGCTCGACGAGGGGATAGCGCTTCGAGCCCTTTTGCCGGAAGCTGAGATCTTCGTCCTGAATGGCGTGATGGAAGGTGAGGCCGGAGAATTCCACCGCCATCGGTTGATTCCGGTCCTGAACGACTTCAACCAGATCAACTTCTGGTCAAACGCACAGCCTGCTGAGGGTGCACAGCCGGCGACGCTGCATTTTGATACCGGGATGGCGCGCCTGGGGCTAACGCCGGCAGACTCGGAAAAGCTGATCGCCGACCAGGATCGGTTGCTGGACTTTCCTGTTGCTTGCCTAATCAGCCATCTCGCCTGTGCCGACGATCCCGACCATCCGCTCAACCGAGCACAGCGTGACCAATTCGCCACGATCGTGAAGCAATTCTCCGGCGTACCGGCAAGCCTTGCCGCCTCGTCGGGCATCTTTCTCGGCCCCGACTGGCACTTCGATTTGGTGCGTCCGGGGGCCGCGCTCTACGGCATAGCGCCAAGCGCGAACGCACCCAACCCAATGGGCCAAGTCATTAAATTACAAGGGAAAATCCTACAGGTGCGGGCCGTTGACACCCCCCAGACCGTTGGATATGGTGCAACCCATCAGCTTGCCGGGCCGTCGCGTATTGCCACTGTCGCAGCAGGTTATGCGGACGGTTACCTGCGGAGCTTAAGTGGTCGGGGCACAGCCTATTTAGGTGATACCCGCGTGCCAGTTGTCGGTCGGGTTTCCATGGATCTCATTGCCCTCGATGTCACGGACGTCTCACAGGCGAAACCCGGCGATATGGTCGATCTGATCGGCCCTCGACACGATGTCGACGCGCTTGCCGCCGAAGCCGGTACGATTGGTTACGAGATTCTCACCAGTTTAGGTCAACGTTACCGGCGCGTTTACACGGGCGGCACCGCGTGAATCCCCTGCGACCAATTGGCCGTGCCTTCCTGGGATTTCTCGACGCGACGGGACGTCTTGCCATATTCGCACTAACGTCTAGCTCGCACTGCATTCGGCCACCGTTTTACCCGCGGCTGATCGTCCGGCAGATGGTCGATATCGGCTATTATTCGCTGCCGGTTGTGGGCCTTACGACCCTGTTTTCCGGCATGGTGTTGGCCCTGCAGAGCTTTACCGGCTTTGCGCGGTTCTCGGCCGAAGGAGCTGTTGCGACGGTCGTCGTCCTATCGATGACGCGGGAACTCGGACCGGTGTTGGCCGGCCTTATGGTCGCCGGTCGGGTCGGCGCGGCGATCGCTGCCGAAATCGGTACTATGCGCGTCACCGAGCAGATCGACGCGTTAACGACGCTGGCAACAAACCCATTCAAATATCTAATTGCACCACGGCTGATCGCCGGTACGCTCATGCTGCCGGTCCTGGTGCTGGTAGGCGACGTTATCGGCGTCTTCGGCGGCTATATCGTCTCGATCTACAAGCTCGGCTTCAACCCGGCGACCTACATCAAAAGCACCTGGGAGTTCCTCGAATTCGAGGACGTGTTTTCTGGGCTCGTCAAGGCGGCGGTGTTTGGTTTCCTGGTCGCGCTGATGGGTTGCTACAACGGCTTCGGCAGCCGCGGCGGCGCGCAAGGTGTGGGCGCAGCCACCACCAATGCCGTTGTCTCCGCGTCGATCCTCATACTCACCTTCAACTACATCATCACAGAGCTGTTTTTCGGAACATGAGCACGCCAAAGATCAGAATGCGGAACGTTCACAAGCGGTTTGGCGACAAGGTCGTGCTGGACGGTCTCGATCTCGACGTCGAGCGCGGCGAGTCGATGGTGGTGATCGGCGGCTCCGGCGTCGGCAAATCGGTGACGATAAAATGCATCCTCGGACTGTTGACGCCAGATGAAGGCGACGTCGAAATCGACGGCAAGTCGGTGATCGGCATGCCCCCGGCCGAGCGCGAGGCTGTCAACCGACAGATCGGCATGTTGTTTCAGGGTGGCGCGTTGTTCGACAGC
>CAZCVU010000315.1:2509-3801 GCA_964501745.1 uncultured Flavobacteriales bacterium
CTTCGGCTTGATCCAGGGCGAGGGCAAGGAACGTCGCGCGGCAAAGGAAATCGCGCTGGAGAAGCTCGCGGCCGTGGGCCTCGGTGCTGAGGTCGGCGAGTTGTCGCCAGCCGAACTTTCCGGCGGCATGCAAAAAAGAGTTGGTCTGGCACGGGCAATTGCCACGGAACCGGAGATCATCTTCTTTGACGAGCCGACCACTGGCCTCGATCCGATCATGGGTGACGTTATCAATGATCTCGTCGTCAAGTGCGTTCAGGAACTCGGCGCGACAACCCTCTCGATTACCCACGACATAGCCAGCGCCCGCAAGATTTCGGACCGCATCGCCATGTTGTACAAGGGAAAGATTATCTGGACCGGCCCGACCGACACCATTGACGAGTCGGGAAATCCATTCGTCGACCAATTCATCCACGGCAGTGCCGAAGGACCGATCAAGATGGAGCTGCGCCGCTTGTGACGCCTAGATGGCTTAACCTGAGATACCGCCAGCTAATCGAGGCTCCCTGATATGGCTGCGACGCGATATGTTTGCCAAGCCTGCGGCGGCGTCCATTCGCGTTGGGTTGGACGCTGCGAATCCTGCGGCGAGTGGAATACGATTGCCGAGGAATCCGCGGTGGAAACAGCGCCGTTGGGCGGCAAGAAGCGAAGCCGGAGACGCCGGCAGCAGAAATCAAAGGCTCTCGAGCTGGTGACACTCGAGGGGCAGACCTCCACACCGTCTCGAAGAGTCACCGGCATCGGTGAACTCGATCGCACCTGCGGTGGCGGTCTGGTTGACGGAACGGCAGTACTGATTGGCGGCGACCCGGGCATCGGCAAGTCGACATTGTTGCTACAGGCGGTCGCAGCACTTAGCGCAGAGACGAGATGCGCCTATTTTTCAGGCGAGGAGGCTGTCGATCAAATCCGCATGCGGGCGCAGCGTCTGGGCATTGCTGAGGTAAATCTCGAACTGGCAAGCGTAACCAACCTCAATGATATCCTTGGCGTTCTCGATGCACCGAACGGCCCCGCAATCGTGGTCGTTGATTCAATCCAAACAATGTATATCGACGTGCTGGAGTCGGCGCCTGGAACCGTCGGTCAGGTTCGTGCCTGCGCCCAAGAACTCATCCGTGTTGCGAAGCGCCGAGGCACTATCGTACTGATCGTCGGACATGTCACCAAGGAAGGCATGATCGCGGGGCCCCGGGTTCTCGAACACATGGTCGATACCGTGCTGTATTTCGAGGGCGACCGTGGGCACCAATTCCGCATCCTGCGCGCGGTCAAGAACCGCTTCG
>CAZCVU010000316.1:0-3792 GCA_964501745.1 uncultured Flavobacteriales bacterium
TCATGCCGGAAACGAAGAGCCATCCGTCGCGCGCGATGGCCGGCGAGAAGGCATACTTTGTGAAGTGCGGCCAGCCAGGATCGATGCGAATGTTGGCGGATGCACTGTCTTCGCTCATGACTCACCAGATGTTCTGTATCGGATCCACATCGTGACGTCCTGGGCGCCCCCTGTGACGATTCTCCCGATCGCCACTTCGTTACTACGGGTAATCCGACTCAGTGGCGTGGCGATCGACAACACCGCGCACGCGGATCCGGAATCATCGAAGATAAGCGCTCGGACGGCTTTACTGTCCAGGAAAATCTCGCGTCGTACACCTTGTCACCGCGGCGTCAGCTCCACACGTTGATGCACCCGCCCGGCATTCTCAAGGATCGGACATCAAATGCAATGGTCACCGATATGACGGGGTGCGAGAGCCGCTATGCAAGGTCTGGTACGTCCAGCGTTTGCCAGTCGTTGGCCAGGCGGACCGGCGCACCGGTCACGCTCTGAACGTCGTCGAGCTCTAGCCCTTTCAACATTTCACGCACGACGAGGCCCTCGCCGGTTACGTCGATGACGGCGATATTGGAATAGATCGAGGATACGACGCCGGCCCCGGTCAGCGGATAGCTGCAATGCTCAACGATCTTGGGCTCGCCCCCGCGGGTCGTGTGCTCGCTCATGACAAACACGCGCTTGGCGCCGATTGCCAGATCCATCGCGCCGCCGACGCCGGGAATTGCGCCCGGAGCATCGGTCGACCAATTGGCGAGATCGCCCTTGGCGCTGATCTGAAATGCCCCTAAGACGCAGATATCTATGTGTCCACCGCGGATCATGGCGAAAGAATCGGCCTGGTGAGTGAACGAGCCTCCGTCGAGCAATGTGACCGGACCCTTGGAGGCGTTGATGAGCTCGTAATCCTCGTCACCCGACGCCGGAGCCGGTCCCATCCCGAGGATACCGTTTTCGCTATGCAAGATGATCTCACGGTCGGCAGGCAGATAGTTACCCACTATCACTGGCATGCCGATACCGAGATTCACATAGGCGCCTTCGGGAATGTCTTGGGCGACGCGCCAGGCGATCTGCCGTCGGTTCAGCTGCCCATTGATCTTCGATGAGTTCATCCGGCCTTCTTTCCACGTTCGATTTCGATACGCTCGTCGACCGGATCGGCAACTTCGGCCACACGATCGACAAAGATCCCAGGCGTGACCACCCGCTCGGGATCGAGCGATCCAAGTTCGACGAACTTGCGAACCTGCACGATGGTAACGCGCGCCGCCATGCACATCAGTGGGCCAAAATTGCGGGCCGCCTTGTTGTAGGTCAGGTTGCCCCAGCGGTCGGCGCAATCAGCCTTCACCAGCGCGAAATCTGCCGGCAGGGGAAACTCGAGCACGTAGTCCTTGCCGTCGATCGTCCGCACTTCCTTGCCGTCGGCCAGCGGCGTGCCGATCGTGGTCGGGGTATAGAAGCCGCCAATACCGGCGCCAGCGGCACGCAGACGCTCGGCCAGCGTTCCTTGCGGCACGATCTCCAACTCGATCTTGCCCTGGCGATAGAGCTCGGTGATGACTTCGGAATCGGTTGAGCGCGGGTAGGTACAGATCATCTTGCGGACGCGGCCGGCCTCAAGCAACGCCGCAAGCCCGACATGAGCGTTGCCCGCATTGTTGTTGACGACCGTCAGATCCTTTGCGCCTTGCTCGATCAGTGCATGGATCAAATCGGTTGGATTACCGGCATGACCAAAGCCGCCCGTCAATACAACGGACCCGTCGTCAATCCCCGCGACCGCTTGCTCCAACGTATCAACGCGCTTATCGATCATTGACGCCGCCCAGGATTTGCATAAACACTCACCGCGCACTAGCAACCAGTCTAGCCAATCTGAACCAGCAAGCACTATAGGAACGGCACAGCGTCGGGCAACCGGCTGCTTGTTGGCCGCAACCAAAGAGCACGCAAGAATGAATGCTGACGGCAAGAAAGCATCGCTGACCGAGGGTGCAATCGCGTCACAGGTCATTTGGCTCGCCTTTCCGATGCTTTGGGGATTGCTTGCGGTCTCCGTCAATATTATCGCCGACACCTACTTCGTGGCGCAGTTGGGCACGCTGGAACTGGCGGCGCTCAGTTTCATCTTTCCGGTGATGATGGTGGTGCAGAGCATCGCCATCGGCATGGGCGTCGGCGCCTCGTCAGTGATCGCGCGAGCGATCGGCGAAGGCAATCAGCGGAAGGTCAACCGGCTGACGACCGATAGCCTGATATTGTCGATCACCTTTGTCGCGACTGTCATCGTCGTTGGTCTTTCGACAATCGATCCATTGTTCAAGGCGCTTGGTGCCGAGGCGGAGGTGCTGCAAGAAGTCCGCGGCTACATGCACATCTGGTATTTCGGGATGGTCTTTGTAGTCGTCCCGATCGTCGGCTCCAGTGCGATCAGAGCGACCGGCGACACGCGGACACCGAGCCTGATCATGAGCGGCGGATCGGCGGTCAATATCATCCTCGATCCGATCCTGATCTTCGGACTTCTCGGCTTCCCGGAGCTGGGCCTGAAAGGAGCCGCCCTCGCATCGGTCACCTCACGCGCATGCACCTTTACGGCGGCGCTGCTGATTCTCCATTTCCGCGACCGCATGATCGACCTCGGCTGGCCAAAACTGCACGATGTCATCGAGTCTTGGAGAGGCATTGTTCATGTCGGTGCGCCGGCCGCCGCGACGACCTTAATCACCCCCCTTTCCCTGGCATTCATCACCAGCCTGATGGCTGGCTTCGGCGCCGAAGCGGTCGCCGGTTTCGGCGTCGTCTCGCGCATCGAAACCTTCGCCATCATTCCCTTCATGGCGCTGGCCTTCGGCGTCGCCCCCTTCGTTGGCCAGAACTGGGGCGCGCGCGCCTATCACCGCGTCTATGCGGCAACGCAGTACTGCTATCTCTACTGCATGATCTGTGGCGTCGTTGTGGCGCTGATCTTCGCCGCATCGGCCCGGCCGCTGATCGGCTTGTTCGACGATAACCCAGAGGTCGTCAGCGTCGGCGCCACCTACTTGTTCCTGGTGCCAGTGACCTACGGCACCTTCGGCATCATGCTGACGGCCAGCTCCATTTTCAGCTCGCTTGGCAACCCGCTGCCGACGGTCGTCATGACGGTTGCCCGCACGTTCGTGCTTTATGTGCCGCTGGCCCATCTGGGCGCTTGGTTATACGGCGTCACCGGCGCCTTTGCTGCGGCAGCCGTCGCCAATATCTGTGTCGGCACGGGGGCCTATCTATGGAGCCGACGGCTCAGGCATCCACCGGCTCACGCCGCCGATAGCACCGCCGAATCCGTCGGCACCTAGCGCACCCAGACTCAGCGACGTCCGCAGCCGTAGGGTGAGTTTGATGACGGGCGCTATCTCCAGACCTGCTTGGCGATCCTGAGCCAGTTGCCGCCAAGGATGTTGGCGACGTCGGCATCCTTGTAACCCTGCTTCAGCAGGCCTTCGGTGAAGGACGGCATCTGTTCGGGCTGCACGTATTTGATCTCCGGCCACGGCACGTCGCCATCGGCCGGTGGGTTAAGTTGTCCAGGGCTCGAAGTCGCCGAGTGAAGCGCCAGGTCGAGCGCGAAGCCGACATGATCGGGGCCCACCATCTGGACCAGATGGTCGACGTGGCGGATCTGGGTCTCCGTCGAGTTATCGTTGTCGCCGAGAAAGATACCGACGCCGTTGACGCCGATCGCGCCACCGGTCTTGGCGCAGGCCTTGATCTGATCGTCGGCGATGTTGCGCGGATGCTCCT
>CAZCVU010000317.1:0-3782 GCA_964501745.1 uncultured Flavobacteriales bacterium
TCCCTATCCCGGCTTTACATCACAGACAAAGTACATGTTCTACGATTATTATGGGAATGGGCTGACCGATTTCGACTATCGTCACAGGGACGGGATCAACGCCTTGTTTATCGATCGCAGTGTTCGCCGGGTTCGACGACCGATAAACTTGACAGAGATGACCGATTTATCGGCGTTGTAACCTATGGGCGTACCTATAGGTTAACCGACCCCGCGGGGAGGACGATTCGGCAATACGCAAAATGCACATTCCTGTTTCCTGCCCCGAAGATTCGTTGAGGTGTGGATCTATGGCCGCAAAACTCTGTTGGATTGTAGTCGTTCTTTGTACCCTCACGGCGGGAGGCGATGCGGAAGCTGCCGGGACCGGGGACGGAACCCCGGGCGTGCTGTGGCGCCAGGGGTTCGAAGGTCCTGAACCCGCTTTGGCGCATTGGAACGGATTTATCGGTAAAACCGTAGAGTCCCATGCCGTGGCGACGCAGGATGGCAGGACAGCCGAGCATGTCGTGATCCAGTACATGCCGGTTGAAGGCACGCCATACGACTACTGGCAGGTCAAGGATTTCGAGCCGATGCCGCTTGCCGGCGACAGCCGCAAGCTGACCCTCCTGGCACGAATCAAGTCCAACTCTCCGGTAGCGCTCAAAGCCAATATCCGCATCGAAGGGGGTGGCTCCGGCATCATCGACAGCGCCCGCTCACAAGGCAAGCAGCGATGGGAAACGATCCGGATCGAGGACATCGGCGGCTTTGCGAAGCGGACGGTGAGCGCCCTCGTCCAACAAAAAGTCGTCCCGCAGGATGCCGTAACCAAGCCCCTCATCCTGGAAGTTGTCGGCTTCGACTTCGTGGCGAACGGCAAAACCACAGAGATCTTTGTCGATGAGATGCTCATTGTCGACGAGGCGCTCTACTCCGCCACCGCCGACGCCGGCGGGTTGCCGTTCCGGGTGGGGTGGGCCAGGCGAACCGGGAAGGCACCCTTGATCGATGGGCATCTGTCAGAAGACGAGGGATGGGATCAAGCCCCGGCGTTGGATACCTTTACGATCCTGGATAAAGGCCTGGCATCAATACAGACCTTCGGAAAAATTCTCTTCGACGATCGGGCCATCTACATTGGCGTGCGTTGCCCGAACCTGCCCGGCAATCAAATAAAGGCCGATGTCAAGTTCCGCGATGGTGCCATCTGGGAAGAAGATAGCATCGAAATATTTATGGTTCCGCCCGAAAGCTCCGTGCTGGAAAATCGCCCCGAGGGTTCCCGGTATTTTCACTTCGGGATGAATGCACTCGGGACACGCTTTGACGGAATAGGCATGGGCAGCTCGTGGAATGCCGACTGGACGGCAAAAACCAAAGAACTAATCGACGTTTGGGAAGCGGAAATCATGATACCTCTCGAAGCGATCGGAGTGTCAGGCGCGCCCGAAGGGGTTTGGGTATTCAATCTTTGCCGCACCCGGTCAACCGCCGGCAGGCCCGAACATACGGCCTGGTCTCCCGTAGGAGGTCCGTCTGGGTTCCATGATGTGGAACACTTTGGCCAGGTCTTGTTTGGAGAGGGTGAAGTTTCCCTGGGCATGCTGGCGTCCATTGTCCTTCGGGAGAACCTTCGTTCCCGGCTGGACATTTTCCGGGATGGGTTGAGCCAGGCGCGTTCGTGGGTATCACGCCTGCCGGATTCCTTGCCCGGCAAGGCCCCGCTCAACCAGCGGTTGATCCAGATCGCCAAGGTAACGGAGAAGCTTGCGCAGAAGATTGACACGGCGAAAGAGGAGGAGCTGGCCGGTCTATTCGATTCCGTGCCCCCGCGCATTGCGGTAGCCCAAGCAGAGGTCGATGAGGTAATTTTTAAAGCGAAGATAATGTCCTTTGAGAAGGACATGCCGTCGGATTGGCCGTTCGTGGTCCTGGCCGGCCCCGCGATGACGAATGAACGATTCGTTCCCGGGCAGTCGTTACCGAAGTCGTTCAAGGTCGCCACGAAGCTTTCAGCGTTCGCTGCCCCCGGTGAAATCGAGTCGATGACCTTCGTATTGTACGCGCCGAAGGACCTTAAAAAAATCCGGGTTTCTTCCAGTGATCTGGTCGGCGAGGCAGGCGTCATACCCGCCGAGCACCTCGATGTGCGCGTGGTCAAGTACTGGTACCAGTCGGGGCGTGAGGTATCGAGGCATATGGAGAAACCCACGGGGCCGTTGCTGGTGCCGGAACTCCTGCTCAAGGACGATTCCCTGGTCGTGGTGGATCGGCAGGCCAAGAAGAATTTTCTGCGTGAGCCGGACGGTTTGGTGGACATCTCGGATCCAAAGGCGGACCTCTCGGGCATTGCTCCAAAAGACGCCAAAGACCTTCTCCCCTTTGATGTACCGGCCGGCGAGATCAAACAGATATGGATCAACATTCACGTTCCGGACGGGTCAAGGGCAGGCATTTACACAGGCAATATCTCGGTGGAGCCGGAAGGGTTGACTGGAATTGAATTACCCGTCTCCCTCGAAGTGCTGCCCATCAAGCTCGCGCCATCGGCTCTCGAATACTCCATCTTTTTTATGGGTAAACTTTCCAAGGACGGACTGCCTAACATCTCCACCCGGAAAATCCAGTGGTTGTCGCAAGAGCAGTACCTGGCACAGGTGAAAAACTTGCTTGAGCACGGAGTGGACAATCCGCTCAGCTATGCCTATCAGGGCAAGGAGGAATATTTTCGCCGGGAGATGCTCTTGCGTGAGCAAGCCGGTATGCCGAAGCGGGACCTCTATATTCTCACCACGGATGACGCCCGAGTGGACCGGCAGGAAGATGAGGCGGGGTTGGAGAAACTGCGAGCAGGTGTTAAGTGGTACGTAGACTTCGCGCGAGAGAATGGATACAGGGATGTGTACGTGTTCTCTCATCCTGATGAGCCAAGCGTCGAGCAGATCAAGAAGGAAGGCAAAGCAACGAAGGCGGTGCACGAGGTGGGCGCGAAGACCTTCGTGCCCATAGGCCCGGATATCTACGAGATTGCAGGCGCCGATATCGACCTCTCCAAGCTGTTGGATGTGTTTATCGTCGCCGGGCCGCCCAAGCCCGAGATGGCCCAGGCGGTGCATCAGAGCGGTGGCCGGATCATGTGTTACGCCAATCCGCAGGTGGGGGTCGAAGAGCCTCTGACGTATCGTCGAAACTTCGGGCTGCTGCTTTGGAAAGCGGGATACGACGGCACCATGAACTTCGCCTACCAGTACGCTTTCGACCATATGTGGAACGACTGGGATGAAAAAGGTCACCGAGACCATGTCTTCGTCTACTCCACGATTGATGGTGTCATCGACACGGTCGCGTGGGAGGGGTTCCGCGAAGCGGTGGACGACGTCCGATACATGTCAACGCTCCTTGCAGCGATAGAAAACGCAAAGACAAATCCGGCCAAGAGGGAGCAGGCGCTGGCGGCGGAGAAATGGGCCACCGAGATCGATATCCACGGTGACCTCGATATCATCCGTCGCCAGATCGCAGGGAAGATCGTGTCCCTGACCCGGTGAGGAAAGCGCAGCTCAAACGTTCCATCCTTGGCTATGAGCCACAGGTAAATCTGCTGGATTGGTTGGCGAGCAGACTTGCAGAGCAATAACAGGAGGAAAAATGTCTGAAGAAATCCATGAGTGTCGAGTCGAACGCGGAACCGGCAGGCGTTGCGGCCTGTTCATCATCATAGTGACGGGGTGCGCATTGACCATCCTGGCGGCGCCGCCGCCGGAAACCGACGGTTTAACCAAAGGCGTCGTGTGGCG
>CAZCVU010000318.1:0-1268 GCA_964501745.1 uncultured Flavobacteriales bacterium
GGTATGGCCGTCCTCGGGGTTGTAGATACGACCCTTGCAGCAACTACCGTCACTGTTCGCGACGAGATCGTGGATCAGCCTGATACCGGCAATAGGGCGTGATTGCAGGGCTGGATCACTGTTGAACCTGTCACGCTTCGGTCCTCCAGACTCGTCGTCCGGCTCCGCAAGCCAGGCTAGCCTGCCACACAAGGTTTCGCCGCAGCGCTCGATCCGGACATGCGATTTGTTCTCTGCCGTCGCCCACAACCCACGTATGTCGGCGCGTGCTGCGGCCGGCGCGACGAGCGCGGCAAGCAGTAGCGGGATCACAACTGGTGTACTGCGAAACCTAGTCATCAGGAGGGACCGGATATTCTGCTGCCAGCTCGTCGATCTCCTGGGCCGCAAGGCGATCGAGGATGTGCGATACGTCGGACGCGGTCGCTCCCATTACGAACGGGCCGCCGGGCACGATGCGTACTGTCGGCCCGATATGGCACTTACCCATGCAATGGGTACGTATGAGATCATAGGACAAGGCGCGTTCGCGGATGCCTGCTTCGAGTGCATCCGCAACATCGGCACTGCCTCGCCGGCCGCAGGAATCGACGAGGTTGTTGGCGCGATAGTTGATGCAGATCATTACGGTGGTGTGGCGCGCGTCTGCCATGGATCCTCGCGTCGATGATTCATCCGGTGCACGCATTGTCAACACGTCGCGCTGTCGCATGGCACGGCGCCGGTCTTTCCGTCTGCAACATACCATGGGATAGCCGATCACGGGAATCCACTAGACGGTTCCGATTGCCGATTCACAAGCCCAGGCGCTAGGGTATGGCGAGGCGCTGCAGAATACGACATTGCAGTGCGCCGTCGTCCGATCGGCAGGTCCGACGGTGGCGCGGAGATAGAGGCGAGGGGGAAGGATGACGCAGCAATTTCCACTCATGGTACCGGGGGCTAATGGCACGGACGCAAGGGTCTCCGTGACTGCACCGTTCGACGACGCGGCGTTAGCCGACGTGGCGGCAGCGGATGCCGCGGCGGTCGAAACGGCGCTGGCGACGGCGGCGGCGCTCTATGCCGACCGGGACGGCTGGATCACGCCTGGACGACGCGTCGAAATACTTGAGGGTACGGCTGAGCTGATGGCGGCGCGGGCCGAAGACCTAGCGCTTGAGGCCGCGCGCGAAGGCGGCAAGCCGCTGGTCGACAGTCGCGTCGAGGTGGCACGGGCGATCGACGGCGTGCGTTCCGGGGAGGTGGTGTCGGCGGTCCGCGACGCC
>CAZCVU010000318.1:1278-3771 GCA_964501745.1 uncultured Flavobacteriales bacterium
GACGGCGTGCGTTTGTGCATCGAGGGGCTTCGGACGCAGGCGGGTGCGGAGATTCCGATGAACCGCAACGCAGCGTCGGCCAATCGCCTGGCGATGACGACCCACGAACCGATCGGCGTCGTCGTCGCGGTCAGCGCCTTCAACCACCCTTTGAACCTGATCGTCCATCAGGTTGCGCCGGCGGTTGCGGCCGGTTGCCCGGCGATTGTCAAACCCGCCGGCATAACGCCGCTGTCCTGCCTGCGTTTCGTGCAGATCATGCGTGAGGCCGGGTTGCCGGAGGCTTGGTGCCAGCCGGTCGTCACCTCGGATCGCGCGGCGGCGGAAGCGCTCGTCACTGATCCGCGCGTCGACTTCTTCAGCTTCATTGGCAGCGCCAAGGTGGGCTGGTCCCTGCGCTCGAAACTGGCGCCGGGTGCACGCTGCGCGCTGGAGCATGGTGGCGCGGCTCCGGTCATTGTCGCGGCCGACGCCGACCTCGACGATGTCTTGCCGTTGTTGGGAAAAGGCGGCTTCTACCACGCCGGTCAGGTCTGCGTGTCCGTGCAACGTGTGTTCGCGCATCAGGATGTCGCGCGGCAGGTTGCGGACGGCTTGGCCGCGGTCGGCAAGGCGCTTTTGGTCGGCGATCCGACCAAGCCCGAAACCGATGTCGGCCCCCTGATACGTCCGGCTGAGGTTGATCGCGTGCACGAATGGGTCCAGGAGGCGGTCGCTGGCGGCGCGGAGCTGCTGGCCGGTGGCGAGAAGCTGTCGCCGAGCTGCTATGCGCCAACGGTCTTGCTCAATCCGCCGGCCGATGCGCGAGTCAGCGCCGAGGAGATCTTCGGACCGGTGATCTGCGTTTACGCCTACAGCGAGCTCAGCGAGGCGATTGCGCTTGCCAATGCCTTGCCCTTTGCCTTTCAGGCGGCTGTCTGTACCCGCGACGTTGATACGGCGATGCGCGTCTTCCGGCGGCTTGATGCAAGCGCTGTGATGGTCAACGACCATACGGCGTTCCGCGTCGACTGGATGCCGTTTGCTGGGCTCAAACAATCGGGCCACGGCGTCGGTGGCATCCACCATACGATGCACGACATGCAGATCGAAAAGATGCTGGTGATCCGCTCGAAGGAACTTTAGAGCGCTAGAACGAGGACATTACGGGAGCTCATATTATGAAACTGAAGGATCCGAACCTGTTGCGCCAGCAGTGCTATGTCGATGGCGCCTGGATCGACGCCGATGATGGATCGGTGATTGACGTCACCGACCCGGCGACCGCCGAAACGCTCGGTACGGTGCCCAAGATGGCAGCCGAGGAGACGCGCCGCGCGATCGATGCGGCAAACAAGGTGCTACCGGATTGGCGTGGCAAGACATCCAAGGAGCGGGCCGCAATTCTGCGGCGCTGGAATGACCTGATGCTCGAAAACCAGGAAGATCTAGCCAACCTGATGACCTGCGAGCAGGGCAAGCCGCTGGTCGAGTCGATGGGCGAGATTGTCTACGCTTCCTCGTTCATCGAGTGGTTCGCCGAGGAAGGCAAGCGCGTCTATGGTGACATCATCCCCGAACCATCGCGCGACCGTCGGATAGTCGTAACCAAGGAGCCGATAGGCGTATGCGCGGCGATCACGCCCTGGAATTTTCCCTCCGCCATGATCACTCGAAAGGCAGGGCCGGCCCTGGCGGCGGGCTGCACCATGGTGGTTAAGCCGGCGACTGCGACACCGCTTTCGGCCTTGGCGCTTGCGGAGCTCGCGGAACGGGCCGGGGTTCCGGCCGGCGTTTTCAGCGTCGTGACCGGTGGTTCAGCCGCAATCGGCGGCGAAATGACCTCCAACCCGATCGTCCGCAAGCTCACCTTCACCGGCTCGACCGAAGTCGGCAAGCTGCTGATGGAGCAATGTGCCGGAACGGTGAAGAAGGTGTCGCTGGAGCTCGGCGGCAATGCGCCGTTCATCGTCTTCGATGATGCCGACCTCGATGCAGCCGTAGAGGGCGCCCTGGCGTCCAAATACCGTAATGCCGGACAAACCTGCGTCTGTGCCAACCGCTTTCTCGTTCAAGACGGGGTCTATGACGCATTTGCCAGCAAGCTTGCCAGCGCCGTCGAGGGACTCAAGGTTGGACCGGGTCTCGAGGCTGGCGTTACCCAGGGCCCGCTTATCGATATCCAGGCGGTGGAAAAAGTCGAGGCCCATATCGCGGATGCTACCGCGAAGGGCGCCCGCCTCGTTCTCGGTGGCAAACGTCACACGCTGGGTGGGACATTCTTCGAGCCGACGGTGCTGGCGGAAGTGACCGACGACATGGTGGTTACCCACGAGGAGACCTTCGGTCCGGTTGCGCCGCTGTTCCGCTTTAAGTCCGAGGATCAGGCAATCGCCATGGCAAACGATACCGAATACGGCCTCGCCTCGTATTTCTACAGCCGCGACATCGGCCGCATCTGGCGCGTCGCCGAAGGTCTTGAATACGGCATCGTCGGCATCAATGTGGGCATCA
>CAZCVU010000319.1:0-3765 GCA_964501745.1 uncultured Flavobacteriales bacterium
ACAAGATGATCGAGAAAGGCCTGATAGATGTCCGAGAAGGTCTTGTTGTCCAGCGGTTGCGATAGATCGACACCGCTAATCTCAGCCCCGAGCGCCCCACTTAGAGGATTGACGGTAATCTGTTCACCGTTCGCCGTCTGCGTTTGACCCGCCATTCCAATTCTCCAGTGTGGTTCCGCCTCGATCAAGGCCCTGCGCTGCCGACGGCGCCATTTTGCCACGGGCCCAATCGTAAAGAGAACCAGTATTTCCAGGACGTAGGCGTCTCGGACAGGCCGAGAGCAAGTCTGCCGAGCTTGCTGATGGCGGCCGGCGTGACATGCAACTCCGCTGCCGCCTTCGTCAGGCTCAAATGCCTTGCCGCAGCTTCGAAGGCGCGGCGTGCGTTAAGCGAAGGCAATCGTCGCATCATTGGAAACGCTCTTTAGAATTTCTAAAATTCTCTGCGTAAACTTTTCAGTTTATGTAATGTAGCTGGTCTCATACCATACGAAACATAATACAAAAGTACGATTCTTGCGCTTGCTTTTCCTAGCCTGGGATCTTTCGGAGTTTGAATATCGTTGTTGTGCGGGTGTCGCACTCAGGAAGGGTTGCGGAGATATGTGGATCGATGGAGAAAGACTGTGAGCGCGGCTGCGGTGCGTGAGGTGCTTGAGGCACTGGCGGAGATCAGGGATTTGGACGCCGGCCTAGCTCGGTCACTTCCGACTGGTTTCTACACGTCCGAAGAGTATCTCGAGCTCGAGAAGGAAAAGATCTTCCGCAAGGAGTGGGTCTGTCTCGGTCGGGTCGCTGAAATCCCCAAGCGCGGCGATTATTTCACGACGCAGCTTCTCGACGAGCCGCTGATCGTTGTGCGCGGTCAGGACAACAAGGTGCGCGTGCTGTCAAACGTCTGCCGCCACCGCTCCTCGGTGATCGTCGAGGGCAAGGGCACGGCCAAGCATTTCGTCTGTCCCTATCACGCCTGGTCTTACGCCAATGACGGCCAGCTCGTACGCGCGCCCCACATGGACAAGGTCAAGGGGTTTGAGGTCAAGAGCTGCCGGCTACCGGAGTTTGCGACCGAGGTCTGGCACGGCTTTCTCTACGTCAATCTGGACGGCAAGACGAAGCCGCTGGCTCCCCGGCTCAAGGGACTCGAGCCATATTTGCAGAACCGGCACGTAGAAGACATGGTGGTCAGCACTGTCCTGGACGAGTTCTGGCCGACCAATTGGAAGTGCCTCGCAGAGAACTACATGGAGGGTTACCACCTGAACACGGTGCACAGTAAAGCCCTCTACGACATCACGCCGACACGGCTCTGTGAGAAGATTCCACCGGGCGAGGGATATACTGGCTACAAGGCGCATTATACGCGCAAGACACCATCAACCAGACTCTACCATCCCGACGTAACGCCGGAGGAAAGACGTTTCAGCTTGTATTTCTGGGTATTCCCGTCGCATGCCGTGTCGATTACGTTTAACGGTAGCAGTTCATTGTGTTTGCAGCCTCGTGGTGTCGACGAGGTGGCCAACCGTTGCACCATTTCTTCGTATGAGCCGCCTGCGGCACGAAATCTTGCGGCAAGGCTAAGGAGCCGCGGCGCAACAATGGACGAAGACCGTGAACAGCTTGAGCGAATGCGCCGTGGATTGAAGTCGCGTTACGTACAGCCCAACAGCTTGGGTCCAGCCGATCTCGAAGGCACCGTTTGGGACCTGTATCAATATGCGGCGCGGATGCTAACTCCAAAGAAGGCACCTAGAAAACGGCTCAAACGTGCGTCTTGACGCGAACCGGTGAAATCGACCGCGCCAGTTAGGGCTTCGGTAGGACTATCAGCGGAAGGAGCGTCGCCGTGACCAGGACGATCGAAGGCTTGGACGGCATCCGCAACGAGGACTACGACTTGATGCAGACGCAGTAGGTGGCCCGCCTCTCACCGGTCGCCGATCAGGCGCAGTTCTCGCCCTACTGGGAGAATCTGATTCATCATTTTCAGAACAAGCTGATCGATGCCATGATGTAGACAAAGATGTGACGACAGAACCAACGTGACGAATTGGGAGGGGACAATGGATGCCGTTGCTTCCAAGGAACAGCGTGCTTCGGCCTATAACGGGTACTATCGCGTTGGCGATTCCGACCACGATCCTGATTTGACCCGTGTCGGGCCTGAGACGCCGGGCGGCGAATTTCTGCGCCGCTTCTGGCACCCGGTCTGTATGGCGGACCGCTTGACCGACCTGCCGCAAAAGGGCAGCGACAAGGATGACGCCAAGTTCCACAAGATATTCGGGCGCAGCGTCCGCAAAATCGCGTTGGACACCCTGCCGCTATCCTACGAGGAGCGCCGGAGGGAAGTTGAGCGGCGCGTCAAGCAGTTGAAGGCGGAGTCGGTATAGCGCCGGCAGGGAGGGAGGCATGACCCCCGTTCGAGATAATCTGGTCAGCAATGATGAGATCGCCACGTTTGAGCGTGACGGCGTGGTCTTGCTGCGCAGTGCAATCGACGAAGCATGGCTCGACTGCCTGCGCGGGGCGGTGACGCGCGAGCTTGAACGCAGCGAGGAGTTCTTCAAAAGACGCCTGCTATGGCGTAACGATCCCGACTTCGCCCGCTTCTGCAGCGACTCTCCGGCACCGCGAATTGCCGCGGAGCTGTTCGGTACATCCAAAATTAATCTGTTCATGGACCAGTTGTTTGCCAAGGCGCCGGACACGGGCACCCGCACCGCATGGCACAACGATCTGCCCTATTGGCCGCTCAAGGGCTGGCAGGTCCTGACGACATGGGTGGCGCTTGATCCGATCGCAAAAGAGAACGGCGCGCTCGAATTCATCCGCGGGTCCCATAAATGGAACCGCCGCTACCAGCCATTTCAGCCCGACTTCCACGGTGGTGCGGTGGTCGCCAAAGGGGCGAAGGGCGAGAGCTATGATCCGATGCCCGACTTCGAGGCCGAGCGCGATCAGCACGACATCGTCTCGTGGGACATGCAGCCGGGTGATGTTTTTGCCTTTCACGCCATGACGGTGCACAGTGCGACGGCGAATACGTCTGCCGAACGCTGGCGGCGTGCCTATGCGATTCGCTATGCCGGTGAGGATGCCCGCTACTACCAGCCGGCGACCAACGAGTGGCTCTATAATCCCGCGCTGAAAACCGGCGATCTGCTCGACAGCGAGATGTATCCGGTGGTCTACGGCGCTTGAGGTGTTTTTGCAGCTCTAGCTGTGCACGCCGGGGTGGCAATTGGTGGTAGCTAGGCAATCTACCTAGACCATAGTATCTTCAGCGTTTCATGAAATCTTCACGCTGACGGAAGTCGCTCATGATGACTGAGGCGACCGGCGCCAGCGCTAATACGGCAGTGATATGAACCGCTCCGCCCGGCCGAAGGCCATTATCTTCGACCTTGACAATACCCTGGTCACTACGGGTGCTAGCCGCAGGAAGGCATGGACCAGCGTCGTCGATTCCTTTGCGGCGAGTTTCCGGGGTCATGATCCGCAAGCCGTGCTGGGGGTCTTCGTTGATACGGGCGATGCGTTCTGGGCCAAAACGACACGCACGGAGGAAAGTACGGCCAGGAAGGAGATTATCCGTCGAAGCTTGGACAAGCTTGAGATCAAGGATGCTTCGCTAGGGACGCAGCTGCTAGACGCCTTCGTCGAACGTAGACAGCAACTGATTGGTCTTTATCCGGGATCAGAATCTACGCTTGCAGCGCTCCGGTCAGCTGACGTTCGTCTCGCCCTGTTGACCAACAG
>CAZCVU010000320.1:0-3036 GCA_964501745.1 uncultured Flavobacteriales bacterium
CAGCCAGATGCGCCGCCGGACTAAAGTTTGCGCCGGTGGTCAACTAGAGACGCTGATTAGGAACTCCGCGCTTCCTCAATGAGCTCTTTCAGCCGATCCGGCCCAAGGGCACCGGGAAAGAGCTTGCCGCCTATGATGAAAGCTGGCGTGCTGCGAATGCCAAGCTGTCTGGCGAGATCCAGGTTCGCGCCGATCTGCTGGGTGACTGCGGTCGAGCCCATGTCCTTCTTCAAGCGCTCGATATCGAGGCCGATGCCTTCGGCGAGCGTCATTACCCAATCCTGAGATAGGCGAGAGCGCGTGATCATGAGCGTGCGATGGAAGTCGAGATATTTGCCCTGGTTATGGGCGGCAAGGGCAGCACGCGCGGCGAAAACCGAGTCCTCGCCGAGAATCGGAAACTCTTTCCAAACAAAACGAACATCTTCCTTGCCGTCGATGAGATCCATCAGCGACCGCGATACAGAGCGGCAATAAGGACACTGATAGTCGAAGAACTCGACGATCGTGACGCTGGCAGTGGCATCACCGGTGGTCGGTGTCGCCGGGTCGGAATATATCTGATCGACGCCAACGCTTAAGGCCCGAGCTTTGGATTCCTCTTCCGCGACCCTCTGTTTTTCCTGAAACAGTTCGATCGCCTCAATGATAAGCTCCGGATTCTTCAGAATATATTCGCGGATTGTCTTTTCGATTGCCTGCGTTTCGGACGTCGACAGAGTCTGCCCGACGCTCGCGTCCGGGTTTAGGCCGACTATCAAGCCGACGATTAGCATTGGTATCGCCAATCGCCGAAGGGTCGCGTACAGCATGTTCACCTCAATCGCTTAATTCAGCGGTACTATGACAAGCTTGGACGTATCGGGCGACGGACAAAAAACCCTCTCACAGAAAGGTGAACGTCGACGATACGGCCCCTATTCGGCCACCACGTTGCCGATATCCTGAGCCCTCAGCCAACCAGGTGAGCCCTCGGGAAATATACTCATGGCCTGTCTCACATGACGTTTGGTGTCCGCTTTTCTGCCTTGCAGGACCGACTGCTCGGCCAGGGCCAGGGCCAAGTTTCCGAAGTCCTTCAGGCGGCCGTACGAGGTTGCCGCAAGGTGCCATGCCTGTACCAATTTCGGCTCGTAGCGCAGCGCCTCCTTGACATTGTTGAGAGCCTCCCGGGTCAGTCCATCGTCATTCAAAGCAAGCTGTGCCTGGGCCAGGTTGATGCGTATCAGGGCTGCCCAGGGAACGATAGAAACAGCTGCCTGATAGGGCGCGATCGATTCCCTGATGCGGCCAGCATTGCGTAAAATATCACCCTCAAGTTCGAGAAAGAAAGGATCGTTGGGCGATTGGTCCAGCAGTCGATGTATGATGTCCACGGCCTGATCGACATCGTTTCGGCGCATGTGAGCGATGGCCCGGGCATATAAGGCTTCGATATCAGAATCTTTGGCTGCGTAGGATCCGAGCGTTCGCTCCGGCGGATCGATGAAACCAATTAGCTTTCCACGCATGCGGCGATGCATGACATCGAGCTCGCGCGGCAGCGGCTGTCTGGAGAACTTTGAATTGCGCAAGTGGTTGCGCACGAAGTCCACGCGGGCGCGGGTTATCGGATGCGTGTTCAGGTAGGGATCATTGCCGGACGAATAAATTGCCTCCTGCTCGATAAGCAATTCGAGGAACTCCAACATACCTTGAGCGGACATGCCCTCGCGTTCAAGAAACGTTAACGCCGCCTGGTCGGCGGCGGATTCCATGGAGCGCGTGTATTGCAGTACCGACCGTAGAGCGACTGAACTGCCCCCGGATAGGATGGCGGCACCAACCTGAGCATCGCCGGAAACGACCGCGGCTGGAATAGCGAGCACCATGGCGATGATCGACTGGGTGCTGGCATCTTTCAGGCGCTCGTCGAGACGCGCGAGATGGCCGCCTGCAATGTGTCCGATTTCATGGCTCAGCACGCCAATCACTTGTCCCGCGTGCTCCGCTTGTCTCAGGAGGCCCGTGTGGATGAATATCTGTTGGCCGCCGGCAACGAAGGCATTGAGCCGCCGGTCCTTAATCAAGTGAATTCGGACGAATGAAGCATCTAGCCCAGCGGCTTCGAACAGTGGCGCTGTGTAGGCTCGGATGGTATTTTCGATTTCCGTGTCGCGGATCAGCGAGATTCGATCGGCCGCAAATGTGGTGCTCGTGATCGACCAGCTTGTCGACCAGGCGAAAATGCAAGCAAACAAGGTATCTGTCAGACGCATGCGCCGCATAAGAAATCATCACATTCGGGGGAAACCACTGCGCAACAATTTAAGTAGGCGCGGATTGTGGCGCAACAAGGGCATTGCCGCGGTGCTGATCGTGCTCGGGCTGGCGAGCTGTTCAGGAGAGAAACTCGAACGCGGAACCGTCGGCTTCGTTCGGGGTTTTTTCGGCGCTGTCGCCGCGGACGAGCCGAATGCCGTTCTGATTGGTCGGGATGTGTTGGCCGCCGGGGGCAACGCAGCGGATGCTGCAGTAGCGCTGTATTTCTCCCTTGCGGTCACACTTCCTTCGGTTGCGAGCCTTGGCGGCGGTGGTGTCTGTCTCGTACACGACCCACAGTCTGGGCGTGTTGAGGCTCTGGATTTTGTTGCGCCGCCCTCGGCGCAAACGGCATTGGGGGTAACCCGGCCCAGCGCAGTGCCTTCGAGCGTTCGCGGCATGGCAGCTCTTCATGCCAGATATGGCGAGGTTGACTGGCGTGAACTGCTGGCACCGGCTGAGAAGCTGGCGCGGCTGGGGCATCCGCTGTCGCGTGCGTTCGCGCGCGATTTGCAGCTCGCCGCCGCACCACTTCTGCAGGATCCCGAGGCCCGTCGCGTATTTGGAGGCCTACATGGAGGCCCGTTGTCGGAAGGTGCTCTGTTGCGGCAGATCGATCTGGCTGCAGTGCTCGCGCTGATCCGGACAAGGGGGGCGGGCGAATTCTATACCGGACCGCTGGCGCGCCGCATCGCTGAAGCGGCACAGTCCGCCGGTGGGTCGATGACCGTCGAT
>CAZCVU010000320.1:3046-3763 GCA_964501745.1 uncultured Flavobacteriales bacterium
TCCATACCCTACGGAAACGATAATGTTAACTTTGCGCCGCCGCCCGCTGGTGTGGGCCTTACAGCCGGTCAGATGTGGCAGATGCTGACGACCGACGACAGATACGGCAGCACGCCTGCTGACGAACGCCCTCATCTGCTGGCCGAGGTGGCCAAACGAGCCTTTGCGGAACGAACTCGATGGATGGCGGCTGACCGCAACTCCAAGCTCCCCTCGGCAGCGCTGGTATCGATGGCACGTGCGCGGCAGCTTATAGCGACCTACCAGCCAACACATGCGACGCCGATAAGTGAGCTAAACCCACCGCCTCGGGCATTTCTCGAGAATGCCGCGGGCGCAAGTTTTGTGGTCGTTGACAATACGGGACAGGCGGTCGCCTGCACCCTTACAATGTACGAACTGTTCGGAAATGGCCGAGTTGCGCCCGGCACCGGAATTGTGCTGGCGGCGTCGCCAAACAGCGGCGGACGCAATTCGCTCTCGCTTGGTCCAATGATAATCACCAACAGGCATGTGCACGCCTTCCGGCTGGCACTTGCAGGGTCCGGCGGTGCGGCGGTTTCGACCGCAATGATGGCGGTTGCCATGCGTACGGTCGTCGACCGTCTGCCTTTGGAGGAAGCCATGAACCTGCCACGCATTCATCATGGCGGTGTGCCCGATATCGTCTTGGCCGAAACAGAAGCAGGCGAACAAACGATTCAGACTTTGATCGCG
>CAZCVU010000321.1:0-3747 GCA_964501745.1 uncultured Flavobacteriales bacterium
ATACGATCAGGTTATCGAGCAGTTCGAGCCGCAGGGTTTGTATAGCGAGGAGTTGCTAACAGCCGACCCGCCCGACGACCAGCCACTGAGCGGCGAGATCTCCATGAGCAATCTGACGCTTGCCGAGGATGATGGCACGCGGCCGCTCGATGGTATGACCGTTAACATGCCAATTCGGCAGCACACTGCGATTGTCGGCGACAGCCATAGCGGCAAAACCCAGGCGGCGCTGCTGCTGGCGCGACTGGAGACGGCGACCGGCGGGACGCTGAAGATCGACGGCCGTGACATAACGACGTTGCCGGAGGCTGTTACTGGTCGACGCTTGACGTATGTTGGATCAAACGCGCATGTGTCTGCCGCGAGTGTCGGCGAAAACCTGCTGTACGGCCTCAAACACAGACCGGTTCTCGATAAGGACTATCAAGGAAACGAGCTCAAGCAATTTGAGGCGGAACTTAGCGAAGCCGAAATCGCCGGCAACTCACTGTTCGATTACAACGCCGACTGGGTCGATTATGAGGCGGCGGGCGCGGAAGATTCTGCATCATTGCAGGCGCGCGTCGTGGAGGTTCTGGAAGCCGTCGACTTTGAAACCGACGTCTACCAGATGGGCCTGCGCGGCACGATTGATCCGCAAAAAGATCCTGAGATTGCCGAAAAGATTCTGAATGCCCGATTTGCGTTGCGCGACCGGTTGTCGGATCCCGCTATCGCACCATTGGTCGAACTCTTCGACGCGGAGCGTTACAACGCCAATGCGTCGGTGGCAGAAAACCTGTTGTTTGGCACGCCGCTGGACGAAACCTTCAGCCTCGATAAGATCGCCGAACACCCATACGTCATGCAGGTATTGGACAAGGTCGGCTTGACCGACAAGTTTCTCGATATCGGCAAACAGGTTGCGCAGACCATGGTCGAACTGTTTGCGGATCTGCCGCCGGGGCATGAATTCTTCGAGCAATTCAGTTTCATAAGCTCAGATGATCTACCTGAGTTTCAGGTAATCCTGGCCAAGGCCGCGCGAGGCGACGAGGCGATCGAAGAAGAGGATCGCCAGCAGATCATCTCGCTGCCGTTTAAGTTGACGCCTGCTCGGCACCGCCTGGGGCTTATCGACGACGTGATTCAACAGCGGCTGCTGGAAGCCCGCCGTGTCTTCGCCGCAGATATGCCGGACGATTTGCGGCAGGCCGTGGCGTTCTTCAATGCGGACGAATACAACGCGGCGGCAACCTTGCAGGACAACATACTGTTTGGAAAGCTGGCCTATGGCCAGGCACAGGCAGCCACCGCTGTAGGTACGTTGATCTCCGAAGTCGTGGACAACCTGGATCTACGTGACACAGTGGTTGCTGTCGGTTTGGAGTATCAAGCTGGCATTGGCGGCGCGCGTTTGTCGACGGCGCAGCGGCAGAAACTAGCCGTTGCACGTGCATTGCTTAAGCGCCCCGATCTGCTGATTATCAACGAGGCGACGGCGACACTCGATCCGGCGAGCCAGACGAAGGTTCTCGAGAATGTATTGCGGACCAGCGAGGGACGCGGCGTGGTCTGGGTCCTCAACCGCGTCCAAGAGGCCGAGAAATTCAATCACGTCATCGTTCTGAAAGACGGTCGCATTGTTGAGCAAGGCAGCTACGAAGAATTGGTTAAGAACGGTGGCGCATTCCGTGACCTCCTTGAGGCCGCGTAATGCTGGTCAGGAGACTGCATAGATGAGTTTGCAAGAAGAGGTCGATCTGCTGCGACGAATTCCGGTGTTCGCGAAAATCGAGCCGTCGAAGTTAAAGCTGCTGGCATTTACCAGCGAGCGACTGACCTATGCGGCGGACGAGGTGCTGTTCAAACAGGGTGATCCGGGAGATGCCGCCTATATCATTATCCGAGGTTCAGCCGACGTGATCGTCGAAACGCCCAAAGGCCCGCTGATCGTAACCACCCTCAAGGACAATGACTTCGTGGGCGAAATTGCGATCCTCTGCGATGTTCCACGTACCGCAACGATACAAGCGAAGACCGAATTGGAGGCGCTCTGTATTTCGAAGGATTTGTTCTTCCGACTTGTTCGGGAATTTCCCGAAATGGCGGTCGAAATCATGCGCGTACTCGCTAGTCGTCTGGAACTCACCACGTCGCGCCTGCGTGAGGCGGTAAGTGTTACGCTCGAATAGATGGCTCACGGCGAACGTCGCGCCAAGGCCCTCGGCATGTTCGGTCCAAGCGGAGATTGTCGCATCGTCGCGATGCAATCGGCGTATGCGGGACTGCTCCGGCAATTACGGGAATCTAGCGGCAGCGGTTCGTGAGTCGGCTTGACAGTGCCATCCGGAGATTAGAGGCGCAACGGAGTTGCATTGACGCTGCGGTGGCGATGGTTGGCGGCCTCTCTGGCGTCGTTTTGGAGTTGGGCCTCGGCAACGGCCGGACATACGATCACCTTCGCGAGCGCCTGCCCGACCACGAGATCTTCGTGTTCGATCGACAGGTCGCCGCCCACCCAGATTCCGTTCCCGATGCCGGCCACATGATTCTCGGAGATTTGACACAGACGTTGCCCGCAGCACAGTCCCGGTTCCATAGGTCCGTCGTGTTTGTCCATAGCGATGTGGGTACCGGCGACATTGCCACAAACGAAGCATTGGCTGGATTTGTTGGACCGGTTTTGGAACCAATGCTGGCACCTGGCGCCGTCGTCGTAAGCGATCAAGCGCTTGTGATACCGGGCGCAGGTCCAATTGAGCTACCAAACGACGTTTCGCCGGGACGCTATTTCATGTTGCGGATGGGTAGCTGAGGCGATGGAAGACCGCTGCGATGCTAGATCAGACCGGCTCGAACGCATGATCGAGCGATTGGTGACGCAACGAGCTTGCCTGGATTATGCTGCACAATTCATTGCGGATATACCTGGCGTAATTCTCGAGGTTGGGTTGGGCAAGGGCCGGACCTTTGATCATTTGCGCCGGCTGTTTCCCGAACGAGAGCTCTACGCATTCGATCGCGACGTCCATGCTCCGGCCGATGTGGTGCCCGACGGTCGCTATCTGGTGCTTGGCGACTTTCGGCAAACGCTCGCCGCCGCAAGTACGCGTCTCGGTCACAGCGCAGCGTTGATACATGCGGATATCGGCAGCGAAGATAGCGCGCGCGACCGGGCGCTTGCCGCAGCCATCGCGCCTCTCGTCGTACGCTTGTTGCGGCCTGGCGCGCTGGTCGTCACCGATCGCGAGCTGGCAGCCGCAGCGTTGGTCGTACAATCCCTGCCACCGGCTGTCGGGCGCTTTCCTTACTTCATTTATCGGGCAGCGCCGGAGTCCTCCGAGGGTCCGTCGGAACCCGGCAGGCGGAGCTGAGTCAGACGCCACGGCCGCCGGTCGTTCGTGCGTTTCGGCAGCCGCTTCAATCAGCCAATTCCAGTACCACCGGCGCATGGTCCGAGGGCCGCGTCCAGCCTCGAGCGGCGCGCAATACTTCGCAGCCAATGAGGCGTGGCGCCAGCGTCTGTGTGGTCCAGATATGATCAAGCCGCCGCCCTTTGTCGGACGCTGACCAATCGCGTGCCCGGTAACTCCACCAACTGTAAAGCGGCTCGGACGCGGGCACAAAATGGCGGCTCGTGTCGAGCCAGTTCATGGCCGCTTGTACCCGCCCCAATGCATCGACTTCGACCGTCGTGTGGCTGACGACTTTTAGCAGTTGTTTGTGTGACCAAACGTCATTCTCGAGTGGCGCGATATTGAGGTC
>CAZCVU010000322.1:0-3745 GCA_964501745.1 uncultured Flavobacteriales bacterium
GACGAGCATCTTGCCCTGTCGCTGGACGAGGCGACGGATATAGCCGACGTAGACAAACTCTTTCGGGTATTTGCCGGCCAGGCCGGCGTCAGTGTCTCGGTAGCCGGACTTGACGAAGAGACGGCGACGGCGGTCCCGGATCACTTGCGTCGGTGCTCACCGTTTCTGACGCATCCCGTCTTCAACAGCCATCATTCCGAAACCCAGATGTTGCGCTATCTGCGACATCTCCAGGAGAAGGACGTCGCCCTCGACCGTTCGATGATTCCGTTGGGCTCATGCACGATGAAACTCAACGCGACGACTGAAATGGAGCCGATCACATGGCGTGAGTTCAGCGGCGTCCACCCCTTCGTGCCGCTTGACCAGGCACAGGGATATTTGCGTCTGATCGAGGGACTCGAGGAGATGCTGTGCGAAATTACGGGTTTCGATGCGGTATCCCTGCAACCGAATGCGGGGTCTCAGGGTGAATATGCGGGTCTGCTTTCCATCGGCCGCTATCACGCGAGCCGGGGAGACCTGGATCGGACCGTATGCCTGATCCCGAGCTCGGCACATGGCACGAACCCGGCGAGCGCGGTGATGGCGGGTATGAAGGTCGTCGTCGTCGGCTGTGACGATGACGGCAATATCGATGTCGCGGACCTTCGCGCAAAGGCGGAAAAACATGCGAACACCCTGGCGGCGTTGATGGTCACCTATCCCTCGACCCATGGCGTGTTCGAGGAAGCCATCGTGGTGATTTGTGAGATCGTCCACGCACATGGTGGCCAAGTCTATATGGATGGCGCCAACATGAACGCTCTTGTTGGTTTATGCCGGCCGGCGGAGTTTGGCCCCGATGTCGCGCATCTCAATCTGCACAAGACTTTCTGTATTCCCCATGGTGGCGGAGGTCCGGGCATTGGTCCGATCGGACTGCGCGCGCATCTGGCGCCGTTTGCGCCGGGTCACGCGGTCAGTCGGGAGGCCGCCTCAGCGGACACTCAAGGTGCCACCGGCGCCGTCGCCGCTGCACCATGGGGCAGCGCCGGAATTCTGCCGATTTCATGGGCCTATATCGCTCTCATGGGGAGCGACGGACTGAAGAAGGCGACGGAGGTAGCAATCCTCAGCGCCAACTACATCGCGCGGCGTCTGCAGTCGCACTATCCGATACTCTACACCGGTCCCGGCGGTATGGTGGCCCACGAGTGCATTGTCGATTTACGGGACCTGAGGGACAGCGCTGACGTCACTGTGGACGACGTTGCGAAACGGCTCATTGACTACGGCTTCCACGCGCCAACCATGTCCTGGCCGGTGGCGGGTACGCTGATGATCGAGCCAACCGAAAGTGAATCGAAGGCCGAACTCGACAGGTTTTGTGACGCTATGATCGCCATCCGTCGTGAAATCTCCGCCATCGAGCAGGGCAAGATGGATCGGCTGGACAACCCGCTTAAGAATGCGCCGCACACGGTGATCGATTTGATCGACGGTGAATGGATGCACCCCTACTCGACCCTCGAGGCGGCGTTTCCGGTTCGCTCGCTTCGGGAGGAAAAATACTGGCCGCCGGTCAACCGCATCGACCAGGCATATGGCGACCGTCATTTCGTCTGTTCTTGCCCGCCGCTCGATGCCTACGAGGATGCCGCCGACTAGGCGCGGTTCTAAAAGATATCGTCTGCGTCGCCGACCAGGTTGGTGAGGACGGAAAGGTTGCGCCGAAGTTGACGCCGGTTGAGCAGTTTCTTCTGCGCAACTCGCGGTAAATCCGTGAAGTTGAACAGATTTTTTCCGATCAGTACGTCGACCAGATCTTCGATCACACGAACCATCTCAAGGTCCGAGGCACTGAGCCTTTCGCGGGCCTGATCGTTCCCGGCATCGCTCATGAAGGCCCGGAGTTCGGGGTCGTTTGGAGGGACCGAGTCGAAGGCAATGTCGGTTGGGCGGTCGGACACGGCAGTAATCTGGCCGGCCGTGTCGCGCGCGACATATGGCATATCAGATCCTCTGGTTAGCGCTTCGCGAACGCATCATAGAAAGTTGGTGGCCGAGATGGCAATTGTCGGCAGAAACCGATCGCGCCTTTCAGTCTACAGATGTGTCGCTTAGTTGAGCTTCTCGGGCAGACCTTCGATGGCGTCGTCGATCAATGCGCTACCTTCGGGGCCCTTGAGTTTCTCGGAAAGAAGCTCACCTGTTGCGGCGATTGCCAAGTCGACCGCGGTTTCACGTACTTCTCTTAGGGCTGTCACCTCTGCCTGCGCGATCTTCTCCAAAGCCTGGGCTTCCTGTCGCTTGAGAACTGCTTTCAGGGTCGCTTCCGCCTCTTCCCGATGGCGCTCGGCTTCCTCCCGTGCCCGTTCGATGATGGCGTCGGCTTCCTGTGTCGCCTGTCGCTGCTTGCGCTGGTAGTTCGCAAGCGCCGCCTGAGCTTCCTCACGCAAACGCTTGGCTTCTTCGACCTGCGTTCGGATCGCCTCGATACGTTGGTCCAACGCGCCGGTCAGGGCCCGGCGTGCGGGCTTGAATATGCCAACAACGAAGATAACGAAGGCAACCAGAGCCCAGAACTCAGCGCTGTGCAACAGCTCGGTCATCGTTCGTCCTCGGGCTCGATCGATGCAATGGCTGTAGCCGCCTCCTGCACGCTGAGCTCCATGCCGGCCAATCTGCTTGCCGAGGCCCGCACCAACTCGGCCGCGACATCACGAATCCCGACCAGCGATCGCGCCTTCTCTTCTGAGATCAGGCCTTCGGCCGCCCGCGTCTCTGCTGCCAGGCGCGCGGCAAGTTCCGAACGCGCTTGCGCCGCCTGCTCCGTGAACGCTGCCGCCATTTCTCGCTGTAAGTCATGTGCCTTCGCCATGCTCTCGGCGACTGTCTTCTCATAGGCCGCCAAGGCTGCCTCGGCCTCTTCCTTCATCGTTGCCGCGTGGTCCAGGTCGCCGTCAATCCTGTTGCGGCGGGCCTCAAGCACGTCCGCGATACCTGGCAATGCGATCTGGTGCATTGCCAGGAAGAGCAAGATGAAGGTTATGGCAAGCCAGACGAATTGGGTTGGGAATGTCGACGAGTCGAACTGGGGCATGCCACCGCTTTCGGCAGCCACGGCTAGCGTTGGCATCAGGGCGGCCATGACAGCCGTGCCAAGAGACGCGACGCGACGCGTGACGTCTTTACTCGTTCTGGCCGTCATTTCTTGGGCCCCCACTTCTCTATGGCGTCGCTGCCTCAGGTGAAGAGGATGAGGAATGAGATCAGAAGCGCGTAGAGGGCCACCGCCTCTACCAGTGCAAATCCCAACATGCCAAGTGGAAATACCTGGGCCCGGGCGGCAGGGTTGCGGGCAATCGATCCGATCAGCGACGAAAAGATATTGCCGATGCCGACACCGACGCCGGACAGACCTATTACCGCGAGACCAGCTCCAACCATTTTTGCGGCATCAAGTTCCATAAGCTTATCCCCTATTTTCTCAGGTTGTTTCGGTTTGTGGACGAAAATCCAAGGCTGGTGCCACAGGCATATCGACACCGGCTAGTGAAGGTGTAGCGCATCGTTGAGGTAAAGGCAGGTCAGCACCGTAAACACATAGGCCTGGAGGAATGCCACCAGCAGTTCGAAGCCGACCAGCGCCACATTCATGGCAAGCGGGGCAAGCCCGCCGATGCCAAAGCTGACGGCGCCTAGACTGAAGACAAAGCTCGCAAAGACCTTAATCATCGTGTGTCCGGCCATCATGTTGGCG
>CAZCVU010000323.1:0-3711 GCA_964501745.1 uncultured Flavobacteriales bacterium
CTGGGTCGAGACGAATGGAACACCGAAGCGAGAACAGGCACAGCAGCGAGGACGCCCCCACGTCTCTCGGTGATGTGCTTCTCGGTATCTTCGAGCAAGTGCGGGAGGCCGTTGACGCTGAGAGCGAAGAGCTGGAGGGAGCGGCTGACGAATGATGCGCTTCTATTGCCTGAGCTGCGGTGCCGAGTATGACGCTCGTCCGGTAGGCACGTGCGGGAAGTGCTTGCAGCTCGGGTTCTTGGTCCCTTTGCCCGTGAAGGACCGAGGGCGACTCGTTGAGACTGCGCCTCGTAGGAGAAGCGGTCTGGTCGCGGCAGGGACGCTGCGAGGCGACCACACACCAGCGCCCTACGCTGACCCGTGGAATCAGTGGGGGATCGGTATGCCCCACACAGGGATCGTCTACGGACCACCCGGAGCCGGGAAAAGCACGGTAATTGCCCGTCTCGCGATCGGCGCGGCGCGGCGTGTTCCGGCCGTGATTGTCTCAGCCGAGGAAGGAACCGCTGCGCCGTTCAAGCAGCGGCTCAGTCGCTGCGGACTCGACGAGATGACCGGACACCGGCTAACCGTCAGCGATGCCCGCACTCTCGCAGAACTGAGCGAAGACGTAGGCGCCGCCGAACCTCATGCGCTCGTATTCGTAGACAGTCTGACGGAGATGGGATGCACGCCTGACGCCCTGGCGGAGTGCCTGCATGGGCGCAGTTGGTGGGCCACCCAGCACCTCACGACTGGAGGCACACCGCGCGGAGGACTCACGGCTTCACACCTGGTCGACGTGGTCGTGCGCGTCGTCAACGGCCAGGCCACGCCCACCAAGAACCGCTGGGGATCGTCGAAGTGCATCGACGTGTTCCCCGAGGAGCAAGCCGCATGAAGCGCTACCCCTGCCACGCCTGCCTGTCGCTGAGTGCGTTCGTTCGCTTGGACAAAAAGGGGCGACCGATGATCCAGTGCGAACTCTGCTCGCATGTTTCGTTTGCGCGTTCTTCGCTCCAGCTCTTTCACCAAGTGGCTACCGCTCGGCTTCTCGAGAACCCGGAAACGCTCCAGTGGGTGAGGGAGAAAGCAATCGAAATGGCGAGTCAGCCCGGCGCCCTGGAGTCGCTCTTGCGCACAGCGGCGCGGACAGCGGAAGACGTGCCGCAGAGAGCTGCGGAGAGAGAGGCCGCTAGTGGCTGAGCAAGACCAGGCGGAATTTCGCCCGCCATTGGAGCCTACAACGTCAGAAGATGACGCCGCCGCTGCGCGGGATGTGATCGGGGTGGCCGGCGCGGAGCTCGCGCTAGCGCAAGACGCCCAGGCGCGGATCGCACAACTGAGCGAAGAGCACGAGGCGGAGATTGAGAAAGACGAGCTTGCGGCCATCGGTCCCGTGTTTGAAACGCAGACCGTTCGTCATTTGTGGACGGTCGGTGGCCCAGACCCCGCGCGCGCCGGGGCGCTCCTTGGAGGCACAACACTCGGCGGTGTGAGCATCGTGTATTCGCTGCGCCATCAGCACACGGTCGCGCGCATGATGGGGCAAGGCGTCGCGGCTACGGGGGTTGGATGCGCCCTCGGTTGGATGGGAGGCAAGGCGCTAGCGCCACTGATTCAAAAAAAGCCCCCACCGATGTCCGAGGAAATGCCAGCGAGCGCTGTGGCGGATGTCTTGAGGGCGCTTGGTGGACCTATCAAGCCGCCGGCCTGGCGCATGAAGGCATGGCGCGAGGCATGGGCTCGACGAGCGAGGGAGTTCAACTCGCAGAATTGCGCGCCCTCGCTTCTCCCAGCCGCGATGATTCAGGGGGCAACAACAACAGCAGTTAGGGGCCTTTTGCGATGAAGACCTGCACTGATTGCTTAGCTCGCTCGCCGATGCGCGGCGCTCGTCGCTGCCGCGTCTGCTTCGAGCTTCTGCAACTCTCGTTCGCCGCTGTCTGGGCTCAAGTGAGGCCTGCAACAAACTTGGGACAACGCGAGGACGCGGCGTAGGACGAAACTCAAGCGGACAAAAAGCTCCGAGCCGGCGTGCGGAAACACCCGGCCCGAGGCCCTCACCCACCAAGCGGGTTTGGACACAGTGAAGTTAGCAAAGACCAGCACATCCAGCCAAGACTCTACAGAGGTTCACCAGTACGATTGCCTCCCCCCCGTTGTCGCGGGACCGGAAGACGGGCAATTTACAGCAGATTCAGAGGTAGCGAGGGCGGTTGCGGTAACTCCCGCCGCCCCGACGGCGAAGCGAGGGAATGCCCGAGCGGAGTCCAGGTCCGACCCTTCAGGGGGTCGGGCCGCCCTTGCTGCCCCTGACGCTGTTCCGTGCGCAGCCCCATTCCCGAGCGAGCCGGAGCCATGTTCTGGGGTTCGGGGGCGGAGCCCCCGCCTCGACGGCGCAGCCGGCGCTTCACTTGACACCACAAAGAGATTTCTTTGTCAGCCCGAGGGGGCGCGGCCGTCAGCACTACCCCTCTTCCCTGAAATTCGCATGGGCTGGCTGGAGTGGAAGCACAGGGTTGCTGACGCCCTGGTGCTTGAGGTGCTGGCGCTGCCCCATGGCAAGCTGAAGCGGTCGATCCTTCGGAAAGCGAAAGCCCTGAGACTCTGCGGGACGTACACGAAGGTTCGCGAGTGCGAGTCTTGCGGCGAGGCGAGGCCCGGAAGCGGCGTTCAGCTATCCGGCAAAGGAGCTGCGCAGCCTTGCCAGAATCGCTGCTGTGCCCTCTGCGCCCGCCGGGCCTCGGCAGAGTACCGGGCGACGCTCGGCGCCGCTGTGGAGGCACTAGAGCCGGTCAACGGGTGGTCGTTCAAGTTCATCACGCTGACAAAACAGTACGACCCAACCGATCCAGAGGGCCTGACAGTCGATGGTCTGCGCCGTCGCGCGTCCGAAATGGCGGAAGCGTGTCGGGCGTTGTGGCGGAAGCTCAAGGCGTTCGGGGAAAAGGGCGAAGGAGCGTGTCAGTTCAAGGTCGAAATCGCAGGGACGGGGAACGTGCACGCGCACATGCTCGTCTACTCGCCCTATTTGGACATGGGATGGGTGCAGAGCGTCACCGGGTGCGGACACGTTTGGATCAATGTCGTTGCAGAGGGCGCTGAAAAGGGTGGAATTGCGGAAGTCACGAAGTACGTGACGAAGGTTCCAAGCGCGATGTCCGAGACGTGGCTAGAGGGGACATGGCGCAAGGTGCTGCACCCGACGCTCGCCGCACGGTGGGAGATCGCGACCCACAAGATGCAGACCCGCGGGCTGATGGGAGCGTTCCGTGGCGTTAAGGTTGCCGAGGAAACGGACGCAGAAGCAGCGACCGAAGCTGAAGAAATCGAGAAAACTCTGCCGGAAGCTGACGAGGAAACAGCGTGCGAGTGCTGCGGAACGGTGGGCGAGTTCACGACCGCGACGCGCAAGACGCAAGAGTGGGTTAGGGAATGTCACAGCCACGGGAAAAAAGCTCTCTGGGGCAGTCGATGGGAACCTCCGGAGAAGGCACCACGCTAGAGCAAGTCGCGCACCTCTACCTTCAGCACTGCGGCAATTTTCTCCAGCCATTCAATGGTCGGAGAGGACTCGCAGTCCAACACTCGGAAGAGTTGCGATCGGGCGACGGGCGCCCGGTCAGCCAGATGGGTTAGGGCTATCTGCTGGGTTTTCGCGTGCCTGCGAATCCCCCGGGCGAGGCGTTTGTGCGTGTTTTTCACGCCGGACGGTATGCAGTGGACGCA
>CAZCVU010000324.1:0-3688 GCA_964501745.1 uncultured Flavobacteriales bacterium
AACCACTTCGAGGGAAGAGACGCCATCACGCAGTCGGAAGAATTTCTGTGCCAATGCGAGCGGCATGTATATGAAATTGTTATCGTATTCGAACATGCCGATCTCGACGATGCCGATGATGCGGTATGCCTTCATGCGCGGCACGGTACCGAACGCGCTCGGGTTGCCGCGCGGTGAAATCAGCGTCACCAGATCGCCGACCGAAAGCGCCATGCGGCGGGCCAACCGTGAACCGAGGAAGACGCCGTCGTTCTCGGCGAAACTCTCGATCGACCCGGCTCTTAGATTCTCGGCCAGAATTGGTTTGGCGGCAAAATCGGCTGCCCGAAGCGCCCGCACCATTGCACCCGATGCGACATTGTTGGCGTTGGCCATCACCTGGCCTTCGATGATCGGTGTTACCTCGGCAATGCCCTCGGTGGCCCGCACCCGGGCCGCCAAGGCATCGAAGTCGACCAACTGGCGCTCGGTGGCGGCGATGTTGATATGACCATTGAGGCCGAGAACACGCGTCAACAACTCCTCTCGGAAACCGTTCATCACGGCCATAACAATGATCAGCGTCGCCACGCCCAGTGTGATGCCAAGCAACGAAAACCAGGCGATAATTGAAATGAACCCTTCTTGGCGCTTCGCACGGAGGTAGCGAAAGGCGACGAGCCGCTCGAAGGCTGAGAACACCGGACTAATTCCCCAACAGACGTGGTAATGCGGCCTCGATTGCCAGTTCCTGACGTTCTCCGGAGCGCCTATTTCGCACTTCAACCATACCCTCGGCCAGGCTCCGCGGGCCCACCACAAGCTGCCAGGGCAAACCAATTAACTCCATCTCGGCGAACTTCACGCCGGCCCGCTCGTCACGGTCGTCATACAGCACGTCGATATCCTGCGCTTGGAGTTGCGCGTAGAAATCCTCGCATTGCGTATCGCATGCCTTGTCGCCGACCTTGAGGTTAATCAAGCCAACGCGGAACGGCGCCACGCTCTCGGGCCAAATAATACCCGCTTCATCATGGTTTGCTTCGATAATTGCCCCAACCAATCGCGACACACCGATGCCATAAGAACCCATGTGGACGGGGACCTGTCCGCCCTCCTGCGTCGTCACAAAGGCTCCGAGCTTCTCCGAGTATTTGGTCCCGAAGAAGAAGATATGCCCGACCTCGATGCCGCGTGCCTCGATGCGCTCCTCGGCCGGGACTTCAGCCTCGAACTTAGCTTCGTCGTGCATGTCGTCGGTTGCCGCATAGGGAGCAGTCCAACTGTCAACCATCGGCTGCAGGTCGGCCTGATAGTCGATCGTCTCGTTCAAGACGTCACGGTTCGTCAGCTGGCGGTGGCAAAACACGCTGCTCTCACCGGTTTCGGCCAGAATGATGAACTCATGGCTCAATTCGCCACCGATCGGGCCGGTTTCCGCCCGCATCGGGATCGCTTTCAGACCCATCCGGGCGAAGGTCCGCAGGTAGCTCACGAACATCTTGTTGTAGGCAACGCGTCCCGCCGCCTCATCGAGATCGAACGAGTAGGCATCCTTCATGTGGAATTCGCGACCACGCATGATGCCGAACCGCGGTCGGATCTCGTCGCGAAACTTCCACTGGATATGGTAAAGATTCTTCGGTAGGTCTCGATAACTCTTAATCTCTTGCGCGAAGATATCCGTTATAAGTTCTTCATTTGTCGGGCCATAAAGCATTTCATGTTCGTGACGATCACGAATGCGAAGCATCTCCTTGCCGTAGTCGTCATAGCGGTCGCATTTGATCCAAAGTTCGGCCGACTGGATGGTCGGCATGAGCATTTCCTGGGCACCCGACGCGTCCTGCTCCTCGCGAACGATCTGTTCGATCCGCTTCAGGACGTTGAAGCCAAGCGGTAACCAGGAATAGATGCCGGCACTCGCTTGCCGGATCATGCCGGCGCGCAACATCAGCCGATGCGAAACAATCTGTGCCTCGCTGGGGTTTTCTCTGAGCGTTGGCAAGAAATAGCGGGTTAAGCGCATATCGGCTGATTTTCGTGATTGTGCGACCGCAATGCTGCGGGTCGCTGGAATTTAGGTAACCCGCCGCCGCTTGTCTATTTGCAAACAGGGGCTATTTGCCCGAACCCATGATTTCTTTGCACTTGGCCGCAAGCACGGCAAGGTTGTCGTTGGCCAGTGGCTGGCCGTCGAAGGTGATTTTCCGGCGATTGATATCGTAGCGAATCTTGCCCACCGACAGCGAAGTCTCGGCAAACTTGCTCTTTGAATTTCCCTTCAGCGGGTTGAAGGCGATGTCGAACTCCAACACGTCGGGCAAAGGGACCTGCAGCGTGCTTCCGGGCAAATCCGCTGGCTTCACAGCTCTGCCGTGTGCGTCAACTCCTGCCTTGTAAGCAACGTCATCTGAGGGAACGTGTTCGACGACACGTGCGCAGTCCTTCTTGCTGATCTGCACCTTAACCGAATCGGCTGCTTGCGCGCCCGGTACGGCGAGGTAAAGTGTGAACAGTGCGAAAATAACGAACAACCGGTGCATGCACATTCTCATGCCAACTCCGATGCAGCCTTCGTGCCGCGGCTTTGACCAAGCACAAATATGACTCAGATATCGGTATCAGACATCACCTTGGAAACAGCTAAAACGCATCGAGTCGCGAGAAAACAGATGACGCCACGGATCGGGTTTTGTAGACTTGGGCAAGCGCGTGAAGGTGCATAGTTTGAGCGCGCGGCCAAGGTTCAGGGAGTCAAATAAGCGGCCTCACAAAGCGGCCGGTTCAGAAAGGGAGCGGAACGTAACCCACTGAATTAAAACAGAATACTGTTACGTTCAGGCAAGAGTTCAGAAATGAGCGCTTGCCGTTTTTTTGATCACCCCTCTGCCCAGAATTTTGCATCGACTGCCATCCATGGCGCTCCGAGCTTGGCAATCCGCGCATGTGCCGGACAGTCGGGGCGATGCGCGCCGGGCAGATAGCCGAGGCTCATCAGAAATTCGCCGGTAATCTCGCCGCCGGTGAAGCGAAATGTCTTCTTGAATAGCTTAACCCAGTCCTCTTTGCGCAACGGATGATGTGCATCCAACCAGGCTTTGAAGCCGCCGTCGCTGCTTCGCATGGCGCGGATGGTTTGCGCATTTGCGATAGCTGCATCGATCTTCAGGCGATTGCGGATGATGCCCGCGTCGGCGAGAAGTCGCGCCCGTTCCGGCGGCCCATAGTCGGCCACCCGGTCGATATTGAAGCCGTCGTAGGCGCCGACGAAGGTTGCGCGTTTCTTCAGTATCGTCAGCCATGAAAGGCCAGCCTGGTTGATCTCCAGGACCAGCCGTTCGAAGAGGACCGCTTCGTCGCTGGCGGGAACGCCGTACTCGTTGTCGTGGTAGGGACCGTGGTAGGGGTGGTCCGTTGCAAAATCGCAATACCAGCTCATCTCACGGTGCCCGGAAGCTGATCCAACCGGACTCGATTATGCCCCACATCATGAGGAAAATCAACCGGTATTGAACGTGTCCACACCCAAACTTTACCCTGGGCAACCTCCGATTGACACCACATTTTGTTTTGTTGGGGAAACAGACCTGCAAATGCGGAATACATACGAGATATAAGATAAGTGGTCGAAATGTCAACGCATTATGTGATCAATTAATGATTGTCAATTGACTGGCATGTGAAAACAACACATTGAGAAATACAA